>CAZOLY010000186.1:0-6027 GCA_964580815.1 uncultured Bacteroidales bacterium | reverse complement strand
CCGGGAATAATGCAGCTTACTTCATCGAACATTAATATCCATTTTAATGCAACAGGTGCCAGGTTGGCGTGGCCCGGAAAGATCTTTTTCAGCTCTTCAACAGCTTCCAGTCCCGTTTCATAATCTATGCCCGAGAATGTCTCTCCCTTGTCAAACCACTCCCCTTTCCTGTTTGAATACCTGTGGTCACCGCTTGAAAATGATGAATTTTTATTGAACTTACCTGTCAGCAATCCGCTTGCCAGGGGCACCCTTACTATTATCCCGACGTTCCTGCGTCTTGCTTCCGTAAAGAACAGTTCCGATGGCCTTTGCCTGAACATGTTAAATATAATCTGAATAGTAGTTACGTTGTCGTATTCAATAGCCTTCAAGGCTTCCTCCACCTTCTCAACACTTAAGCCCAGGTGCAAAATCTTGCCTTCATC
The DNA here is from genome assembly GCA_964580815.1 of uncultured Bacteroidales bacterium. Taxonomy (GTDB): domain Bacteria; phylum Bacteroidota; class Bacteroidia; order Bacteroidales; family UBA10428. The sequence continues at coordinate 5,599 of CAZOLY010000186.1, read as the reverse complement.
TTTAAGGCGCTCAAATAATTCAAAAATTTCGGGCCTGTAATATGCCTCAGGAGGGGGGCAATGCAGTTGGATCAGATCAATTGTTTCCACACCCATATTTTTCAGGCTGTCTTCGATGTACTGCCTTAATACGGGGGGCTGGTAATATCTATTTTCATGGGGGTTGAGGCGCCTGCCGCATTTTGTGGCTACATATATCCTTTCGGACCTTGAATGTACCAGTCTCCCCACTGCCTTTTCACTCTCACCGTCACCGTAAACGTCAGCAGTATCAATGAAGTTTATGCCTGAATCAACAGCAAGGTTCAGTATGCTGTCAGCGTTATCATGACTGAACTCATCACCCCATTTGCCTCCAACCTGCCATGTTCCGAGGCTTATTTCTGAGATTTTGAATCCTGTTTTTCCAAGTATCCTGTAATTCATTTTATTAAAATTTATTTATGCGTATTTATGTTTTATCAGTTCATAATATATTGTTTTCCATTACTTTGATGTTAAAGGCAGATTATAAACAAGGCGCAGGTTTGCAACCGGACCGTCATTAAAGCTCATATTCTTCTGCTGCCTGTTATCACCGAAACTTATTATGCTTAGGCGGAAATCAACTTTCTGGTCACTCTTATACTGCGCGTATTCCCTTCCGAGTGCATAACCCATCTGCACTTCAACATGTAAATTTCCGGCCACGCGGTACCTGCATGAAAGAGTTATATCTATACTTGTCCTTTCCATGTAGTATTCTTCAGTTTCCGGTTTGCCAAGCCTGTAGGTAGTGATGAGGGCGAAGTGGCCGATGCCTAGTGTAAGACGATCAGTAGCCCTGTAAGTAACTTTACTGGAGATGGGTAACAGACCTGTGATGTTCCACCGGGAATCCACTTCCCAGTTCAAGAAGACCAGTGGAACCACCAGGGAACCCGAAAATTCATAGTTGTACATAGCCCCGAAGCGCATAGTCAGCTGCTCATTAAACTGCTTTTCATACAGAACAGTACCTCCCGGCTGAAAACAAGTCTCCTCAACATTAAAGAAGTCAGTCATAAAACGCGGGGTTAATATTATCCATAGAGCATTGTCATTATCTAACTTCCTGATCAGTCCGGTCTGAAAGATAAATCCATGTAACCTTACAGGATTTACCATACCTTCAAGCATACGCAGATCACTGGTTACATATGAGTAGATATAACTCAGATCGTTGACCCAGATATAGGATTCAGACAGTTTCAGGGGTACTTTAAGGTTTATCAGACCCCCGTATTCTGTCGCCTTGCCCGGCAGATTTTTTTCATAAGTGGAGGGAAATCCATAGCGGGCCGAGACAGTAAACAGATCAATACTTTTCTGTGCTGCTGCAAAAAAACACAATCCCGTTACAGTCATTAAAAGAATAAGTCGTCTCATATTAATAGCATATATAAGTAAAGAATAAAACAATTATAAGTATTGTTGTTAAGACGTTTCTTTTCATTTAATATGTTATTTTATCGTCTTCAAGTATAGCATAATGGTAATTATCTTTCCACTCCCCTCTGATAGGAAGTATCTTTCTTCTTATTCCCTCCCTGGCCATGCCGGCTTTTTCCAGCACCCTGATCGATTTCATGTTGCCGGTAGCAACGCCTGCTTCTATCCTGTGAAGCCTTAAATCTTTAAACCCGAATTTTATTAATGTCCTGGCAGTTTCCGTAGCATATCCCTTTCCCCAGTGGAAAGGTAATAATTTGAAATAAATCTCTCCCATTTTAAATCTGCTGGCTGACAGGTTCAATCCTGCCAGTCCGATAAATATATTGTTAGTTTTAATATTAATAGTCCAGCAATATTTTTTTCTTATATCTTCATTTTGATCTTCAATCGCCGGTCGGATCACTTCTTTTGTTTCTTCAATATTTTGAGGTATCCCAAGGGTATTGAACTCATCCACCTGGGGGATAGAGTGCAGTTTATGGATATCTTCCAAATCATCCCAGGTTATTTCTTTTAAAATAAGTCTTTCAGATTCCAGGTTCATGACCGGTTATTTTACTGATTATTTACCACCAAGATACATAGTTTTATTAATTTATCAAACAGCTTCCGGAGGTATCTGAAAATCAATCTTTTTACATAACTTTGCTGAAAGCTTTAAAAGAAATCCTAATTAGCCAGCTTTATGAAAAAGATCATAATTCACCTTATTTTTGTGCCGGTTTTGCTTGCCAGCACAATAATTTGCAGTTTAAAAGTTTATGGTGGCAATAAAACCGGGGATATTTCAGGAATTGTATTTGAGGATACCAACGGAAACCTGCAGCTTGATCCGGGTGAGAAAGGCATTTCCGGAGTGCTTGTCAGTAACCGGCATGATGTCGTCAGTACGGATACCGGCGGGCAATATCATTTACAGGTTGATGAGGATGAACCTATAGTATTTGTCATTAAGCCACCTGATTTTTCGTTCCCATTAAATAAAAATAATCTGCCCCTGTTTTATTATATACATCGTGCAGATATACAACCGGCAGGTGAATCACCTGGCATAGTTAATTTCCCTTTGTACAGGACAGTTGAAAAGGACACTTTTAATGCAGTAATATTTGCCGATCCGCAGCCCAGGGATCATGAAGAACTCAGTTATGTCAGGGATGATATTGTAGCAGAGCTGGCAGGAACAGGTGCATTATTTGGGATCGCTCTCGGAGATATTATGTTTGATGATCTTTCACTTTACGGACGCTACAACGAGATTATTTCAAAAATAGATATTCCATTTTATAATGTACCTGGTAATCATGACGCTGATTATGATGCATTGGCCAATAAGCACTCGCTGGAGACTTTTAAACACTGGTACGGACCTGACTATTATGCATTTGAATACGGAAAAATAAACTTTATTGTATTAAATACTGTTCACTGGACGGACGATCCGGGGGTCATTTATCACCGCAGTTACGAGGGGAAAGTGGGAGAGGTCCAGCTTCAATGGCTTAAGAATTATTTGCAGTTTGTCCCTGCAGATGAATTGATTGTATTATGTATGCATATACCTTTATTTTCATATAGTTCTGAGCTTAACCAGGATAATGTTGCGGACAGGAACAGGCTTTTTAAAATACTGGAGGGAAGGAGTCATTTATTAGCTCTTGCCGGCCATCTTCACGCCCTGGAAAATAGTTACCTTGATGAAACTGCCGGCTGGACATCCGCGATACCGTTTCACCAGGTATCCTGTGCAGCTGCTTGTGGCAGCTGGTGGAGAGGGCCAAAAGACGAGAGAGGTATTCCCGCTGCAGTCCAGTTATCTGACGGCACACCTAACGGATACCATGTATTTCACTTTGAAGGAAATAATTATTCCCAGAGGTTTAAAGCTGCAGGCAAAGATGAGAATTACCAGATCAGGATCAGCGCTCCGAGTGGAATAATAAGCAAGATTAAAACTAATGACCTTATGATAGCAGCAAATTTCTTTAACGGGAATGATAAGTCGGTTGTTGTATGTCAAACGGACAATAATGAGCCTGTTCAGATGAAAATGACTACAATGAAAGATCCGTATGCAGAACAGCTATATCATGACTATATTGATTTATATGATGACTGGATAGGGCAGGGTCCGACCAGGCACATATGGGTGGCGGATCTGCCGGCTGATCTGGAACCGGGGGTTCATAAGATCGTGGTAAGTGCAACAGATGAGTACGGCATTAAATATAAGCAATCTGCACTTTTTGAAATATTTTAAAAAAAACCGGGATGTCCCGGTTTTTTAAATCAGAAAATATATTTATTCCAAAAGGTTGTTAAAATATTTTCCATGGGCTGCCTTGTCCTGTTTCAACCGAATCTTTAATATCATCATAGAATTTGGCAAAGCTAACATATATATACGGATAAACCCATAATAGTAATATTCCCAGGGTAAGCATGCTCAGCAGTACCCATCCGATAAACCTTAATCCAAGACAAAAAAGTTTCCATTTATATCCATACATCATCTGTGTACTCTTTCTTATTGCATCCATTGGACTTATATCTTTATCGTCTGCTATAATAAAGAATGTCTGTGAATATGCAAGCGCAGCAACAATTCCGGGTACGATAAGCAGCAACATCCACAGAAATACAAACAGCGCCATAAGAAGATATGCTGCCAGGGCAGTGCCGAAGTTTTTAAATCCGTCAAATATCTGACCGAGATCGGTTTCTTTTTTTCTTGATACTGACAGCATGTAAGTTACATAACCAAGAGCCATAGGCCCCCCGATTATCAGGGTTGCTATCGGTCCCACTATTTTTATAACCTGTAAACCTGCTGTAATTGCAAGATAAATCAAGGTTGCCAGGGCTGCCGTGCCCCATTTGCCTGATAGATCTGCCCAGGCCTGCTGCATAAGGACTTTATTTTCTGTTTTCATTTATTTAATTTTTATTGTTAATAATTACTGTTTTATATTTATTTCCTTAATAATTTTCTGAAGTATACTTTACCTCCCAGTTCCAGCCTTACGATAATTAAATTGCCCGCATTGTGCAGTGATTCTTTGTCAATAACATGCCTGTAGATGCCTGAAAGTCCATGTTCTGTATTAAATTCATAAACCTTCATGCCCAGCAGGTTGTAAATCTCAAAGCTGACACCTGAAGGTTCTGACAGCTTATATTCTATTACCAGTTCATCAACAAAAGGATTTGGAAGCAGTACGAAGCTTGTTTCCTGAATTTTATTATTATCAATATTGCTGGCAATAGTGTTTTCGATGTTTGAAGCCGCTTCATTGTAAATACTTCCCGATGATTTCAATGCCGATATATCACAGGGCTCATCACGGCGGACTGCAATCTGGTAATAGGCGACACCACTTTCATTATCCGTATACTGAGTCTTTGTTTTGGCTATGGAATCAATTAGCTCCAGGCTTTCCGGTGAGCTGCCTTTATATATATAATATGTACTGTAATTAAAACCTGTGTAGGGTGACCATGACAGGTTGAATTTACCGGGAAGGCCCGGACTCAGAATAAGGTGAATGGTCTGGTGCTCACTGCTATGGTATGATGTATTACCGCAGCTGTCAAAGGTTACTATCCTGTACCTGTCGGAATGCTTTGAAGGCTCCGAAGCATTGTCAGTATATGTACTTTCATCATTAAAGGGTATTGTTCCTATTACCGAATATTGTCCGGCAACAGTTGTTTCTTTTTGAACCAGGTAGTCTTTAATCATTTTGCCCCCGGTTTTTTGCCATACAATTTTGTTTTTGCCTGTTGCTGCATCAACAGTGACCATACAAATCTGCTCTGTATAACCTGCCTGGGGCACGGTAATATTAATATTATCCGTAGCAGTACATCCTGCATTGTCTTTTACTTTCAGGCTGATAAAGCTGCTTTCATTAAGACTTCGCTCATACACGGAATCACCAGGCTGTAAATTCCAGAAATATTCAAATGGCCTTACACCATTTACTGTGGATGGTTTAATTGTAAAATCCGTATTTTCACAAATTGCAAAATCTTCGCCCAGGGAAACTGAAAGTCCGGGATATACTGTAACCCTGGTTTTAAAAGTATCTTTGGCTCCCCCGGTTTTGGTTATAGCCAGGCTGAT
>CAZOLY010000185.1:0-6166 GCA_964580815.1 uncultured Bacteroidales bacterium | reverse complement strand
AGTGCCGTCATCCAGCTCTTCTTCCCCCTTTTGATAATTAAACTGTGAAGATACATTAAAACCCGCTGGCAGCTTAACCTCAATACCTGTCTGTATACCATATACATTCGCAGCAGCAGCATTCTGAATAGCCTGCACCTTGCTCAACTCGCCGTCATATATAATGCTGTCAAGTCCGTTTAAAGTAAAATCTCTCCTTACAAGTGCATTTTGTAAAATTGTGTAATAGGCAGTAATATCAATTTTGACTGACTCACCAAACAACTTTGCTATACCAAGCTCTGCATTCCAGGCATATTCTGCTTTAAGGTCAGGATTAGGTACTACAACAGAACCGGGCTCAGAGTCAAACACTTTTCCTTCATCGTCCACATTGGGAGAGCGGAATCCGGTTGAAATACCGGCACTTATTACCCAATCTTCGGCAGGTCTGTATACAAAGCCCAGGCTTCCTGTCAGAGCTCTGTGGTTCATTTTAGTATGTGTATAAGGAAAGGGATAAAAAGTTGTGTCAAATACGGCATCCATAATATACTGGGTATATCGTGCACCTGCCCTTATCAGGAATTTTTGAGACAATTTAAACTGGTCTGTTACGTAACCAGCATAAGACGTCCAGGTTGCCTGCGGATAGCGGGAAGGGCCGGGCACACTTGTTCCTGTTGATATATCCTCATTTGTCCCGGTAGACGTAACATCATTGGCAACAGCTTCGAGTCCGTAATAAAGCGTGTGCTTTTCCCCTATTGATTTGTTAAAATCAATATTAACAGACAAGGCATTTACTTCTTCAACTCTTATTTCACGGTCGGGACTGTTAAGATCCCTGCTTATGCGGCTTTCTTCAAAAAACTGCTGTGCCAGACGAACAGTCATCTGATCATAAAACATATTTTCAGCTTCATGCATAATGCTCAGGTTGTTCATCATCCATTTCTGGGGGCCGTAATACCATTCTCCATATCTGGGCAGTCCGTTTCTATAACGTATGAGCCTGTCATAACGTGAATAATCGGATGTCTCCGAATAGTGAATCCCATACTGAAAATCCCACTTCTCATTTGGCCTGAATCGAAGCTTTTGCATCATATTTATTTGAGAATAACCTGACGGATGTTGTATCTGGGGATCATCGTTAGACACTATGACATCGGCACTATCCTGGCGCTGCACATAATACGGACGTAAATATTCCTCAGGTCCATTACTACCCATGCGCAAGTCACCAAAATCATTGGAGCTGATACTAATAACATAAGCCCATTCTTTCCATCCAAGGTTAATGTCAAAATGTGTTGTATTTTCTTTATTAGCAGAGGAATAGCGTGTTACTGCTTTCCCTGTTACCAGGGGTTTATCCGATAATGATAACTGAGGAGTAAGAGTCTGAAAACTCATTACACCGCCAATTGCATCACTACCATATATAACAGAACCCGGACCAAAAAATATTTCTGTATTCTCAATTGCTAACGGATCAAGGGAAATAACATTCTGCAAATTCCCGCTACGGAAAATGGCAGTATTCATTCGAACACCATCTACAGTATAAAAAAGCCTGTTAGTTGAAAATCCTCTAATCATCGGACTTCCACCCCCTTGCTGGCTTTTCTGGATAAAAACTTCACCTGACACTCCAAGTAGATCCGCTGCTGTCTGTGGATTTTCAAAAGCAACTACCCTGGCAGAGATACTTGTGATTCTTGCCGGAATATTGTCTGATACCTGATTCCACCTGGTAGCAGATATCACTACCTTTTCAAGTGACACTAACGACTGTGATAAAGAAATGGTAAATACTGATTTTTTAAGCTCAGCATAGCTACTGGTTATCATTTTATACCCAAGCATTCGAATTTCAATTTTTTCCGTATCCCTGAATGCCGAAATATCGGCCTGGCCATTTGAATTTGTAATAGCGAATGCCTTAGGATTTTCGCTGGACAGGGTAGCCATCTCAAGAGGCTGTCCTGTCTGTTTATCTATAATGGTTATAATCTGGGAATGACCATAATAATATATGCCCACTAATAACCATAATAAAAAAAATATCTTCATTATGATTAATTTAATTGTTAAACAAATTAAGTATACCCCGGTTACACATTAGAAATCCGGTATAAATATAATCCTTAAAAGGTTTAACTTATTCTGGGTGGTGGAACAGGTGGAGGACTATAAGCCGATGTATATCTTAAACCGTAAAAGAAACATATACTTCTTCCGGATCCTAATAAAGGACTCCATTTAAATATATCTGAAAGATAGGGTGTCTTGAAAAAGTTAACCAGGCGCTTTTGGAACTCATAGTCCAGTGTCCTGTTACACATTGACCGGGCTACAAACTTTCTGACTTGTTCATTTATTTCAGTTTCTTCATGATCACACCAGCACAAGTAATATATAGTATCGCCATTGACTCTTGTTTCAACTATATCGTACATCTGATGATTGTATTCAAACTCATGGTCTTGCTCCCAGTTGAGTTTTATTTCTGAATCTCTTTTTGAAAATTTTAGCAGCACGATTTCCTTCTTATCTATTCCGGCTTTAATTTTTATTTCAACCTCTTCTTTTATTAGCTTTTTTTGGTATTTCATCCAGATAAAAGTAACTGCAAACGGCGATAAAAGGCTAACAAAAAGTAGTATGCCTATTAGTTTTTTCAAACTTATATTTTCAATAAAAATAATAATTTTTCATAAGAAATGTTTTATATAACGGGCATATTTCACTTATTTGTATATATCTCAGGGGAATAAATATAAAAATTATATGCAAAGTGTGTTATAAAAATTGATCATTAAATAATTATTTAATAGTTTTATAAAATGTTCGCTAAAAACTTCATGATATATTGATAATTATGAGTCAAAAGTTTTTTCAAGTAATAGATAATGAAATACTTAAAGATCTAGTGAACTATGCAATTGGAGTTATAATAGTCTTCTTGCTGTTTTCTCTTATTTATCTGATAATAAACGGTGTACTTAGAAGATTAGAGAAAAAAACCGTCAATGAGTTCTTGAGTAAACTGAGGAAAAACCTTAAAGTTCCAATAATTATATTAATAGTTGTTCTGTCATTAATCATTCCTTTTTCATTTACACAAGTATCTGACGTTATCGTTGACAAGGCGAATAAAATTCTTACAATACTTATAATTGTAATTTTTGTCTGGATCTCGATACGCTTGGTAAAGCTAATAAAAATTTTAGTGCTCAAAAAATATGATATTGAACAAAAAGATAACCTGCAGGCAAGAAAAGTATATACACAATTCCGGATCATTGAGCGCGTACTTGTTTTTATAATTGTTATAATAGCTATATCACTATGCTTAATGACATTTAGCGAAATTCGCAAAATAGGAATAAGCATAATAGCATCTGCAGGAATTACAGGCCTGATTCTGGGAATTGCAGCTCAAAAAGTTCTCGGTAGTGTTTTAGCAGGCATACAGCTTGCATTTGCCCAACCTATACGCCTTGATGATGTCGTTGTTGTTGAAAATGAATGGGGCCGGATAGAAGAAATAAATCTGACATTCGTTGTGGTTAAAATATGGGATCAGCGCAGACTGGTCTTGCCGACGACCTATTTTATTGAAAAACCCTTCCAGAACTGGACAAAGACAAGTTCAGATATTCTGGGATCAGTATTTATTTATACTGACTATACTGTTCCCTTTGATGAGTTAAGAAAAGAACTTACCCGTCTGGTTAAAAACAGTGAATATTGGGATGGTAAGGTAAATGTCTTACAGGTTACCAATTCAACCGAAAAAACTGTTGAAGTCAGAGCACTGGTTAGTGCCGCTGATGCATCGTCAGCATGGAACTTACGGGTTTATATCAGGGAAAACCTTATTAAGTTTATACAGAAGAACTTCCCTGACAGCTTGCCAAAATCACGAATCAGTATCAAAAACGAAGAGGATTAAATTTAATTAAGTTTCTTCTGAAGAGGAGAAGGATGAGGGTCCAGCTTCTTAAATCACCTTATTAATAGACTCAATAAGTCTCCGGGGCTTCAAAGGCTTTACTATATAATCAATGAAATTATGCTGCATAATTTCAGATTTATCGTTTGCGTAAGCATAAGCTGTAACAGCGATCACTGGTATGTGCTTATTTATTTTCTTTATTTCTTCGTTTGCCTGAATACCATTCATCACAGGCATTTTGATATCCATAAGAATAATGCAATTCCTGATTTTAGGATGCTTTCTCACATAATCGACAGCTTCCTTCCCGTTCCTGGCCCAAATTATCGCAGCCTTGGTAGGCTGTAATATCTTTTCAATAAGCTTATAATTATTAGGTTCATCTTCTGCAACTATTATCTTCGTATTTTCTAATTTATGAATCCTTCTTGATTCCTTTTTACTCTTTGGCAGCAAAGAAACTTTGTCTGCCGAATAAGGCAGGGTAAAATAAAAAGCAGAACCTTCGCCGGCTTCGGATTCTAACCATATTTCCCCTCCCATAAGTTCAATAAGTTTCCTGGATAAAGAAAGACCAATGCCTGCTCCGGGGTATAACTTGGAATCTTTCCTCTCCAATTTATGGAAGTAGTTGAATATATTTTTAAAGTCTGAACTGGCAATACCTATCCCTGTGTCTGAGACAAAAAACTGCACCTGATCATCCTGAATTTCATATCCGAACCAAATATTCCCCGATTCAGTATATTTAAAAGCATTGTCCAGCATGTTGGAAAAAACTTGTCTGAACCTGGTTGGGTCATTATTAAGAACCAATTTTGTATCATCTTTCTTATTTACATAATTAAGATCTATACCCTTATTATTTTTCAATGAAAAGTAGTTTTCCAGTTGAAGAAGAATAGCTGAGGCATTGAAATTGGATTTTGTCATGCGAAGCTGGTTTGCTTCGATGAGTGATATTTCAATAATGTCATTTATTAAAACCAGTAAGGTATCGCTGTTATCTTTTATAATGTCTGCATATTCTATTCTTTCACTGGTTGTGATATCCTCCTCGCTAATCAGGGTGGAAAAGCCGACAATGGCGTTCATGGGAGTCCTTATCTCGTGTGACATATTGGCCAGAAATGCTGATTTCAGGCGGTCCGATTCCTCTGCCTTAATCCTGGCCGCTTCAAGTTCTATAGTACGTTCCTGCACTAATTGCTCCAAATGGTTACGATGCCTGGAAAGTTCCTCATTCTGGAGAGTTATTTCTTCCTTTCTTTCTTCAAGTTGTGCATTTGCATCAGACAATTCAACTGTCCTCTCTTTGATTTTACGTTCCAGTACCTGCTGCTCTTTCTTCAATTTATTCAGTCTTATCCTGTAAAAGGATATTGATCCTGCAAGCAGGAAAACCCCCAAAGCGATTTTAAATAGAATATTATTCCACCATGGCGGGAGAATAACTATATGTATTGATGCACCTGTTTCATTCCATATCCCATCATTATTGGACGCCTTCACTCTGAATATGTACTCACCCGGATCCAAATTTGTATAAGTAGCCCTGCGCTCAGTACCTATATAATTCCAGTCTTTATCAAAACCTTCCATCATATAAGCATACTGGCTTTTTTCACCGTAGATATAATTCAGTGCAACAAATCGGAAAGTAAAGAGCGATTGATCATAGTTTAATATCAGGGTATCGGTCTGTGAAATATGCTTTTTAAGGGGCGAATCTTTTGCCCCAATTATTACGGGTTTATTAAATAGTAAAAATTCTGTGATCTGAACAGGAGGAATAGAACTATTATCCTTAATACTGTCGGGATGAAAAACATTGAATCCATTAATACCTCCAAAATACATTTCTCCTGTATTGCTTTTAAAGAATGACCAGCGATTGAATACTTTGCTCTGCAATCCATCCTGAACGGTATAAGTTCTGAATTTTAGTTTCAGCTTCCCATTTACAGAATCAATAGTTACCTTCGATATACCATCATTACTGCTTATCCATAGATTTCCATGATTGTCCTCCAGGATGCCTACGATTGTATTGCCTGGTAATCCCTGGTCAGTCGTGTAATAGGTAAATTTATCAGTCCGCCTGTCAAAAAGGCATAACCCGTCCTCATCAGTACCAATCCAGAGTCGCGGTTTTGGATCTTAATACAGTACCTTTATTGCGTTGCGGATCATGCCGGTGCTGTGCGTTAAGTCACTGCT
>CAZOLY010000184.1:0-6298 GCA_964580815.1 uncultured Bacteroidales bacterium | reverse complement strand
TCACCACCCCTGCAAAAAATAAAAAAGGCCATCCCTGAATAATATGAAAATCAGGAAAGACCTCACTGAAATGCCTGCCTTCCGGCAGTTTGATATTATCGCAGTCAATTAAAAGTGCTTTATTCGGATTGAGGCCAAAACCCTTTATGTAAAACCGTTTCACATAATTACAGAAACTGTTGTGCTGCGCAGAGCTTATCGGATAAAATTCATCGATTTGTACGAAACGCAGATTTTTTAATTCCGGCTTTTTAAAGCTGCCAAGCCCGTACCTTTCAAGAATTTGTTTTCCTTTGTTGCTGTTCCAGTTCTCCAGCAGATAACCTGTCCATTCAATAAAATATTCAGGTGTTTTACCTGTAGGCAGGCCGATTACACCTTCAGGATTTTCCGAGACCCATTCCATAAAACGCAGAGCTGTCAGAAATCCTAAAAGCGGAAAGTTATCCACGGTGATATAGGCGATATTAGTATATGCAGATGGGTTGCCTGCCCCGGGAACAAATAACTTTTCTACTTTTGTAAATTCTGTTTTTCTCATGCACTGCTAAATACCGGAAATATTACCAGTAATAATGTTTTGCATAACCTAACTATTTAACAATGTAAGAAAAAAAATTAACTTATAAATATAGGAATTGTACCTATTTTCGCTGTACCTATTTCATTTTATTAAATCTTCTGCTTTTGAGAAATGCATCTGGAATATCTTCCACTTTCCATCGACTTTTTCGAGAACACCTGTCCACCTCACATTTTCCCAGACAGCAGGTTTCCCCTGGAATTCATTGTAATCATTCAGAATACAGGAAAACCAGGCAGTCATAAGGGTGGGGGAGATATGTATCCGCAGATCGTTTATCTCTGTCCGTATTGCCTTAAATTCTTTCAGCATAAAGAAATTATCCACCAGATCAGTAAATTCATCAATGCCTGATACTGTGCTTTTGGAATCAGGCGAGAAATAGAACAATTCTTCATTTTCAATGACAGTTGAAAATAACGTTTGCCTGTCTTTATTATTCACTGCCCAACCGATATGTGCCCTGATTGTCTTTTCTATTTCCTCAATTTCGGGATGCGGATTATTTATATTATTATACGTGTATGCCTCGCTGTTTGGAGCTTTAGGTTCAGATGTATCTTTTTTATACAGGGCAACTGTTGCCAGTATAATAATTAAAGTAATAAGTATGCGCATTGTTTAATATATTAATGATTAATTATTCTACTGAATATACATCTGCATCCTGGTACCTGTTCACCAGTGAAACTAATTCATTACCAAGTATATCATATACACTTAAACTTACATGGCTTCTTTCCGTTATTGAATAGGTTATTATCAGCACCAATAATCAATCCGTTTTTCCTGCCGGGTGATCCGTATAATTGTGCGGAAGCGGTCCAGCTCCCATATCAAAAAACCGGTATTTTTCAAATGTAATTACAAAACAGGTATAAAACAAAATTAGCCATATCACCAGGCTTTTATATATTATTAACTTTTTTTTAGATATTTTAACAATTAACCCTTAAAATCTTCAGAATTAGAGAGATTCTGTGTTTGAAACCTTGTGCATGCATTTTTTAATAAAATAAGCGATTTTTCAGTTTCAAATCAAGTATTAAATTTGTCATCCGTACTTAAAGTTATCAAAAAATTATGGAGGATTTTATATGTCAACTTGTACGAAATGGTTAAGTCTGTTTTTATTCCCATTATTTGGGATAATGTCCACTGTTAACAATGCTGCTCTTGCAGCCAACAGCGTGACACTGTACACACCCTATACTAAAATATCTGTTCCTCCGGGAGAATCGATCGATTATACCATCGATGTCATCAACAACAGCAGCGAACTCCAAAATGTTGAGATTTCACTGGCTGGGATGCCAAAAGGATGGAATTATATTTTAAAATCGGGAGGCTGGAACATCGGACAACTATCCATACTTCCGGGCGAGAAAAAAAGCCTCTCCCTCAAGGTGGAAGTTCCTTTGAAAGTAAATAAAGGAAGCTACCGGTTTAAAGTTATGGCAGGAGGATTCTATTCACTGCCCCTGGTTGTGATCGTATCGGAGCAGGGAACGTTTGAAACTGAATTTACGACAGGACAGCCGAACATGGAAGGTCATGCCAGTTCTTCTTTTACATTCAAGGCGGATTTAAAGAACCGGACGGCAGATAAGCAGTTGTATGCATTGAAGGCGAATGCGGGCCGGGGATGGAATGTGATTTTCAAGGCCAATTATAAGCAGGTAACGTCAGTCAGCATAGATGCAAACAGTGCCGAAGACATCACCATAGATATAGATCCACCGGATAAAATTGAAGCCGGAACGTATAAAATTCCTGTGATTGCCGCAACGAGCACAACATCGGCCAGCCTCGATCTGGAAGTGGTCATAACCGGTTCATACGAAATGGAACTGACTACGCCGGGAGGATTGCTAAGCACCAGTATTACAGCAGGTGATGAAAAACGGGTGGAACTTCTCATTAAAAATACCGGTTCTGCCGAACTTACGGACATTAGTCTTAGCTATTCTGCTCCTGTTAACTGGAATGTCACTTTCGATCCGAAAAAAGTAGATAATCTTGAACCAGGGAAAGATGTCCGGGTCTTAGCCACAATAAAGGCGGACAAAAAAGCGATAGCCGGAGACTACGTGACGAACCTTGAAGCCAGAACCCCTGAAGTTAGTTCCAAAGCTGCTTTCAGAATATCCGTAAAAACACCCATGCTTTGGGGCTGGATTGGCGTGCTGATCATCATTGCTGCACTGGGAAGTGTTTATTACCTGTTCCGCAAATATGGGAGGAGGTAGACCGTGGCCGGGAATATTATCGAGCTTGTTGATCTGACCAAAAAGTACGGATCTTTCACAGCTGTTGATCATCTCAACCTGGCTATCAGGAAGGGCGAAATCTTCGGCCTTCTCGGGCCGAATGGCGCCGGCAAGTCTACAACGATCCTCATGATGCTTGGATTAACGGAACCTACTTGCGGTTCTGTTAAAATATGTGGCATTGATTCCACCGGCGATCCGATAGAAGTTAAAAGAAGAGTCGGATATTTGCCGGAAGATGTAGGATTTTACGATGACCGTACAGGTTTTGAAAATCTTATGTTTACGGCCCTCTTAAACCGTATTTCGGGCAAAGAGGCGGCACAAAAAGCGGAGCAGCTGCTCGCTCGGGTCGGCTTGTCAGGTGACGAGAAGAAAAAGACAGGGAAATATTCCCGTGGAATGCGCCAGCGTCTGGGGCTGGCTGACGTACTGATCAAAAATCCGGAGGTAATTATTCTCGATGAACCTACAATGGGCATTGATCCCACAGGAGTAAGGGAATTCCTGGAATTAATTGTTGAGCTGAGCAAGGAGGAAGGTGTCACGGTTCTGTTCTCTTCACATCATCTGCATCAGGTACAACAGGTTTGCGACAGGGTCGGATTGTTTGTAAGCGGCAGGCTCCTGGCTGCAGGAGACATTCATACACTGTCACAGAAATTATTTACAGGCAGTCCCTATATTATTGAAGCAGGCATATCCCATACTGCCCCTAACGATCAGGATTCTTCAGGTAAAAAATATACAACAGGTTGGTTAACAAAGGTTTTGCAACATATTGATGGTATTATTGCTGTCAGTCTAAAAAATAATATATTTCATATCGAATGTTCCGGTGATTCCACACCTGATATTGCCAGGGCAATTGTTGAGTCGGGGGCAGGATTAAACTATCTGAATAAAAAAGAATACGGACTCGATGATATTTACTACCGCTATTTCGAAGGAGGAAAAGATCATGAATGATTTGGCAAAGAAAATAAACAGCTTTTTCCTGCGCTTCAACATATTGAAGCGGCTTAAAAACGATGACAGGATTTTCCATCCTTTCAGGGTGCTCGTAAACAAAGAGATTTCAGATCATGTGAGAAGCTGGCGGTTCATTATTTTGATTGTCATAATCGCTTTAACATGCCTTGGTTCAATGTATACTGCACTGACGAACATTGGCCATGCTGCAAAACCCAACGATCCCGAGGGAGCGTTCTTCTTCCTGAAACTGTTTACAATATCCGATGGCACCCTGCCCTCTTTCCTTGTCTTTATAAGCTTTCTCGGTCCCCTGCTTGGCATCAGCCTCGGATTTGATATTGTCAATTCCGAGCAGAATAAAGGGACGCTCCACCGTGTCCTGGCCCAGCCCATTTACCGCGACTATCTGATTAACGCCAAGTTCACGGCAGCGCTGATCGTCATCAGCGTTATGTTCTTTGCACTGGGATTTCTCGTAATGGGCATCGGCCTCATTACGATCGGCATCCCCCCGACAGTTGAAGAGTTTTTGCGCATCGTTTTCTTTATTATGCTTGGCATAATATACGTGGCATTCTGGTTGAATTTGTCTATTCTGTTTTCGGTGCGGTTTCGTCAGCCTGCAACATCTGCACTATCAGGTATCGCTGTATGGTTGTTCTTTAGCGTATTCTATCCTATAATAGTTAACCTGATTGTAAAGGTTATAACACCGTCAGCGATGGCCACAACACACCAGATCTTACGTTACGAGGGGCTAAGGATAAGCTTGCTGCGCATACTGCCCAACGAGCTCTTCAGTGAGGCTGCAACAACACTGCTGATGCCTTCTGTACGCAGCCTCGGACCGTTAACGATGGAGCAGGTTTATGGTACTATTCCGGGCCCGCTGCCGATAGGCCAGAGCGTATTGCTGGTATGGCCACAGGTTACCGGACTCATAGCCGCGACAATTTTGTGTTTCGTCATTTCCTACGTTTCCTTCATGAGAAAAGAGATTCGTCCACGATAAGTGACCTATTATTTTATCGTTCGACTATTTTTAAAAATGAAGGAAGAACAATTATTAATACAGGCAAAGCTATCAATAGACCACCAATAACTGCAATGGCCAGGGACTGGTGCATTTTTGCACCTGAGCCCAAACCAATTGCCAGAGGCAACAAAGCTACAATAGCACTCAAAGTTGTCATTAGATTGGGTCGTAACCTGATTGAGATTGAAAAAACAATGGCTTCAATGACATCTTCCCCTTTTTTTCGCTCTTCAGTGTACTGCAAATAAGAAAAGATAGAAGCTTCACCCACGATGCCGATTATCATGATAATGCCTATATAACTGCCCACATTCAGAGGTATATTGAAAAGGTAAAGCAAAAGTGCACTACCGGCGGGTGCCAGCATTATCAGGAAAATAAGCAATAAAGCAACTTTAATTTTACGGTATAAAAACAATAGCAGGGTAAAAACCAGCATGGCAGCCAGGATAAGAATTAACAATAACTCCCGGAATGCTTGTCGCTGTTCTTTGTAAGCACCTCCATACTGAATACTCAGACTATTTGGGAGGTGAATATTTTGTTTGATGGCTTTTTGAATATCTGCAAGGGTACTGCCTAAATCCCTGTTATTCAACCGAGCCGTAATATATCCCGCTTTTTTAAGGTTTTCACGATTAATTTCGGCTACGCCCCTGGATATATCAAGATCTGCAAAACGTTTTAAAGGCACCAGGCTGCCATCGGGCAAAAAGATTTGCGACTGCTTCAGTTTATCAAATCCGGTCTTTTTGCGATCCGGATATACCATTCGTACATCACAAAATTGCAAACCTTCCTGCACAGTGGTTGCAGGCAAACCACCAACCCGGGTCTGAATTTGAAGATGCAAATCATCAGTGGTCATTCCAAATTCCTTTAAAATGGCGTATTTGGGTCGTACTGAAATAGAAGGGCCTGCAATGACAATACCATCAAAAACATCGGCTGTTCCCGGTACTTTTTCCACCTCTGACGCAATTAATTTTGAATACTGGTGAATGAGATTTTCATCATTCCCGAATAGTTTAATTTCAATGGGTTGTACAGAGCTCATCAGGTCACCAAGCATATCGCCAATTAACTGACCAAAATCGACTTTCAGGGCAGGTAGTTTTTTTCCAATCTGCACACGTATTTCATCAATTACCTCTTCAGTTGTTTTATCCCGCTTTTTCTTTAATTTAATCAGGTAATCGCCCCGGCTTGGCTCAGTAATAAAAAAGCCCAGTTCCGTGCCCGTACGCCTTGAGAAAGATTCGACCTCGGGCGTATGTTCTATAATCTTATCAACCTGCAGAAGCATATCTTCGGTAGTTTCGAGCGATGTCCCGGGCGGACTGTCAAAATCGAGCACAATGGCCCCCTCATCCATTTCCGGCAGAAATCCGGAAGGTAGCTTTGGATAAATAACCAGCATGGAAAGTATAAGGG
>CAZOLY010000183.1:0-6321 GCA_964580815.1 uncultured Bacteroidales bacterium | reverse complement strand
TCATAAGATTAAACAGGGTAAAATAGTTTTCAAAGTCACGGGTTGACATTAAACCCATGGAATGCAGGTTAGGTGCAAAAATGTAAGCATCTTCATAGATCGTCCTGTCCTGGATCAATGTCTTGCCTGTTTTTCTGAATGACAGGATATGGTTAAACCTGCTGTTTAAAAAATAGATCTGAAGATTAAATGACCAACGCTGCATGTCGTTATAAAAATCATTCAGATAAGGATTATCATCAATATCTTCATAATGTGCTTCCCATCCATAATGTTTTGAAAGCAGACGTGTAAGCGTGGTTTTGCCTGATCCAATGTTACCTGCTACGGCTATATGCATGTTTTTTAATGTTAAGTGGGCCGTACTAATGTACGAATTATTTTTATTATATATTTAAACGGATTTTTGTCTGGATTTTAGATGCCTGTCTATTTTCAGCAGCTCATCAATATATTTTCTGTCATTTGACAGGCGGGGCACCTTGTTTTGCCCTCCCAGCTTTTCTCTTTTCTTCAGCCATTCGTAAAAAGTTCCTCTTTCAGCCAGTCTTACAATTGGTTTGTCAAGTGTTATGTCTTTATATCTCTTTGCTTCGTAATCGGAATTTACAGACATTAAGGCATGGTCAAGAATTGAAGAAAAATAGTCAGGATCTGAAGGGGATACGGTAAATTCAATCAGCCATTCATGTGCCCCTTTTTTGTCATGAGTCATAAAAACCGGGGCTGCCGTATAGTCCGATATTTCTGCATTTGTTTTGTCACAGGCTATTTTCAGGGCTTTCTCGGCATTATCAATTATGATCTCTTCTCCAAAAGCATTGATGAAATGCTTTGTCCTCCCGGAGATCACTATTTTGTGCGGATACAGGGAAGTAAACATTACTGTATCTCCAATAAGGTAACGCCAGAGTCCCCCATTGGTTGTAATAACCATTGCATAGTTCACATTTTTTCTAACATTGCCGATATTATAAGCCTTTGGAGAGGGGTTATTTATTTCATTAACAGGAATAAATTCATAAAAAATACCATAATCCAGCATCAATAGCATATCATTTTTATCGGGCTCATCCTGTATTGCAAAAAATCCCTCTGATGCATTATATGCTTCGAGGTAGTGCATATTTTCAGAAGGTATTATTTTATTGAACTGTTCTTTATATGGGGTAAAACTTACACCTCCGTGAATAAAAAGCTCCAGATTCGGCCATATGTCCATAAGGTTATTCTTTTTGGCATAATTAAGGATATACTTAATCATTACCAGGTTCCATGAAGGTACGCCGGCAATATTTGTTACATTTTCATTAATTGTTTCCCTGGCAATTTTTTCCAGCTTCTCTTCCCATTTATCAAGCAGTGCAACCTCAAAGCTTGGCGTACGGATAAACTCTGTCCAGAAGGGGAGGTTTTCAATAAGAATGGCAGACAAATCACCATAATATGACTGGTTATTGAAGTTATCAATTTTATGGCTGCCTCCAAGGGTAAGTCCTTTGCCCGAAAATATTTTTGAATCGGGATTATTAAATGTATAAATGGCCAGAACATCCCTTCCTCCCCTGAAATGGCATTCTTCAAGACTGTCTTTGCTTACAGGTATAAACTTGCTTTTGTCACTGGTTGTCCCCGAAGATTTGGCAAACCATTTAATTTCCCCCGGCCACAACAGGTTGCTTTCCCCTTTCCTTAAACGGCTGATATAGGGCTTTACATCTTCATATGTCTGGATGGGAATACGTTCCTGAAAAGCTTCAATACTATCAACTGATGCAAAATCATATTTTTTACCCCATTCCGTGTCTGCTGCTTTGTTCAGAAGCTTAAAGAGCGTCTCCTGCTGAATATCAAAAGGATATTTTTTTATTAAGTCTATTTGATAAACCCTTTTAATGTTAAGCCAGTTTACTATTGAAGTAATTAATGGCATATAATGAGCATTTAGTATAATGTAAAATTACAGATTCGGAAAAATTATCCATAAAAATATTAAAATTATCATGAAACACATAAAAACAGGAAGGGCATTAATAATTACTTTTGTTTTAAAACGGACTTTAACAATTGACGAATTTGATCCTGTTTTTTTAAAAGGGAAAATTGTTATTTTTGACGGGAAAATATTATAAATACGTGCTTTATGGCCAGAAATATAAAGGTTGTTATACTTAAGAATGAAATTGAAGCCAATATAATCAGCCCAATACTTAAAGAAAGGAATATCCCTCATGTAGTAAGGTCTTATTATGATTCTGTCTATGATGGTCTTTTTCAGCTTCAACATGGCTGGGGGCATATTGAAGCGCCCCAGGAGTATAAAAACAAAATCCTGGAAATATACAGGGACATATGCAAATAATAATGTTTGCAGTTAAACTGAAATCCCAGGGATAAGCGAGGATTAAAAACCCCGGATTCTATATTATAAACTTATATATTGTAAGCTGAAAATATTTTTTGCCGGGCGCAAGGATGGCTGACGGGAAGCCGGGTTTATTCGGGGAATCGGGATAATGTTGTGCTTCTAGGCAAAAGCCATAATGTTTGTTCAATTTTTTACCTTCGGCATTTGTAAATGTTCCATTCAGAAAGTTGCCGGTATATAACTGGACACCCGGTTCAGTGGTATACATTTCGAGGACCCGGCCGGTGGAGCCTTCAGCGACCCTCGCTGCGAGGGAAAGTTCGCCGTCATTTTGTTTGTTCAGAACAAAATTGTGATCATATCCGTTATCAAGCCGGTTTATTCTTTCACCGATTTTACGGGGATTGCGGAAATCCAGCGGGGTATCTGCTACATCTGCTAACTCCCCTGTAGGGATAAAAGTATCGTCTGCAAGGGTATATTTATCTGCATTAAGGTACAGTTCGTGCTCAAGAATATCGCTGTTCAGGCAGTTCAGATTGAAGTAACTGTGCTGTGTCAGGTTTACGGGGCATGCTTTATCGATTTTTCCGCTGTATTCGACCTTTAGCTCATTTTGATTTGTCAATGAGTAAATAACAGAAATGCTTAAATACCCGGGATACCCTTCTTCCATATCCTTACTATAATAATCCAGCCTGAGTCCGACTAAACCGTCAGACCGAAATTCATTTGCGTCCCAGACGACCTTATCGAATCCGGTTGTACCACCATGCAGGTGGTTAGGCCCGTCATTGCGTATGAGGTTATATTCATGTCCTTCGAGTGAGAATTTGCCGTTTGCTATCCTGTTGGCATATCTTCCTATGATTGCCCCCAGGTAAGGGCATCCTGCCAGATAGTGCGGACTGGTATATTTTTCCAGGCTGTTAAATCCAAGGACTATGTTGTTAAAATTACCCTCCCTGTCGGGAACAGACAGGTAAGTTATTATACCGCCGTAATTGGTTATTTTAACTGTTATGCCATTATTATTCTGTAAACTGAACAGATTAACTTCTTTATTATCTTTGGTTTTACCGAAAATTTCTTTCTCTATGTTCATAAAATGGATATTAAGATTTGTATTCGACGGCCAAAATAAGAAAAACAATTCATATTTTAAAAAAATGATAAATTAATGCTAATATTGATAGGATAAAAAGATATTGACATTATGATTAAGTTTGATTTCTCCGAACACCCGCACAGAAGGTATAATCCGCTGACAGGCGAATGGTTGCTGGTTTCTCCGCACAGGGCAAAGAGGCCATGGCAGGGGCAGGTTGAAAAAATCAGGGAAGACAAACTTCCGGAGTATGACCCGGGATGTTATTTGTGCCCCGGCAATACAAGGGCAGGAGGAGTGAAGAATCCCGACTATAAGGATACTTTTGTATTTGTTAATGATTTTAGTTCCCTGGTACCTGAAATTCCTGCAGGCAAATACAAGGATGGGGAGACATTTATTGCTGAAAGTGAAAGGGGCTTATGCAAGGTTATAATTTTTTCGCCGAGGCACGATCTTACTCTTCCTGAAATGGATACAGGCTCGATAAAAAAGGTAATTGACGTATGGCAAAGGGAGTACCTTGAAATAGGAGGACTGGATTACATAAACTATGTGCAGATATTTGAGAATAAGGGAAGTGTTATGGGGTGCAGCAATCCTCATCCACACGGACAGATATGGGCACAGGAATCAATACCTGCGGAGCCTTCAAAGGAATGTTATCAACAGAAGAAATTCTATGACACTAATAAAAGGAGCATGCTCTCTGTTTATCTTGAAAAGGAGATGGAAAAAGGGGAAAGGGTGGTAATTGAGAATGACAGGTTTGTTGTTGTATCTCCGTTCTGGGGGATATGGCCATTTGAAACACTAATTATAAGCAAAAGGCATTTACAGAATATTGGGGTAATGCCGGAGGAAGAAAAGCAGTCTTTTGCTGAAATACTGCAGAGGCTGACAATAATATATGATAATCTTTTTGAAGTCTCTTTTCCTTATTCTGCAGGCATACATCAGAGTCCGACCGACGGGAGGGATCATCCCGAATGGCATTTCCATATGCATTTCTACCCTCCTTTGCTAAGATCAGCGACTATAAAAAAGTTTATGGTCGGTTACGAGATGCTGGCTAATCCCCAAAGGGATATTACCCCTGAAATTAGTACGAAAAGGTTAAGGGAACAGCCGGAAGTTCATTATAAAACAAAATAGAAATTCCTATTTTTTTGCTTCAGGCTTCTTAAGCTTTTTTGACAAAGCCAGCATGAAAATACCAAAAACAAGCATGGACAGTCCGGCCCAGAGGTTTATATTTATGCCCAGTGATTTTTTATAGAGCTCAGCGTTTGACACTGTTAAAAATCCGTGTAAGGATAATATAACCCCGAGTATTGTGAACATTAGTCCAATTGGAAGTTTAATATCTACGCCCATAATTTATGTTTTTACCAGAATATTATACTTAAAGTAATTGCCATGGCACCGACTAAAATGGCCAGTGCTATATTGCTTTGGTACCATTTTTCGCCCTCTTCTTTATACTTTGGTGTAAGTGTGTATACAAGACCCTTTAAATCATTATCAGACTTCAACTGCCGTGTGGCAAATGAAACGACTATAGTAAATACAAGACATACGACAAATGCCCATATGGCAGTCCAGAATGATAATGCCATTTCACTGGGATATTGATGAAGGACGTGTATCCAGCCTCCCTTTATGCCTATTGCTTCGCCGGCAGTAAGGGTTAATCCGTGATGCACGGTTGCGGCCCCTATTCCGGCAAGTAATCCATAGAATGCACCATGTCCCGTAGATCGTTTCCAGAACATACCCAACACGAACGTGGCAAACAACGGGGCATTGACAAATGCAAATACAAGCTGGATAAAGTCCATTATATTGTCAAACTGTGCTGCAAGGTATGCAGTACCTATACTTATAATGACCCCGAAGACAGTAGCAAACTGGCCGACCCTCAGATAATGTGAATCAGGTTTATTGGGGTTGATGTAGCTTTGATATATATCATATGTCCATACAGTATTAAATGCTGTTACATTTCCTGCCATGCCTGACATAAATGAGGCCATAAGGGCTGTTAATCCGAGACCAAGCAATCCGGTTGGGAAATAATGTCCCAGCATCATAGGTATAACAGAATTAAAATCATCTGATCCGCCCTTTTGCAGCAATGAAAAGCCGCTTTCAGGGTCATTTAGCAGTTTTAATGCGATCATTCCGGGCAATATCACCAGGAACGGGAGAAACATCTTTGGAAGGGCACCTATTAAAGGGGTGCGGCGGGCGGCACGCATTGATCCTGCGGCCATTGCCCTCTGGACTACGAGGAAGTTGGTACACCAGTAACCAAAGGATAATACAAAACCCAGTCCCATTATTAATCCGAACCACTGTATACCCATAGGATTGGTTGTTGAACTGCCCATACCCTGCCAGGATGCAGTGAAAGCCCCGGAAGAAAAACCTCTTTCAACCGCTACATTACTCAGGGCTTCCTTCAATCCTTCCCATCCGCCAACATTTATAAGTCCGATAATTGAAAGGGGCAGGAAGCCGATAACAATCAGGAAAAACTGCAGAACCTCGTTGTAAATAGCAGATGTTAGCCCTCCAAGGTAGGTATAAATAAGTACTATCAGTGCCGAAAGAATAAGGCTGAAATTAAAGTCCCATCCCAGCAGGATTCTCATCAGTTCAGCCAGGGCGAACATCGATATTCCGGAGGTAAATACCGTCATTACAGCAAATGAAATGGCATTAAGCCCCCTGGTTTTTTCGTCAAACCGCAGCTTTAAATATTCGGGAGCGGAGCGCGCTTTTGAGCCATAGTAGAAGGGCATCATAAAAATTGCAAGGAAGATCATCGCGGGGATGGCTC
>CAZOLY010000182.1:0-6358 GCA_964580815.1 uncultured Bacteroidales bacterium | reverse complement strand
CCTGGCCTTTATTATTTATGGATATCTTGTTAACATCCATCCTCTTAAAATAATTCATTGTTTCGGGGTGGCATGTAAATACTATGACCTGCCTTTTTTTGGCAAATTCATAAAGTATGCCGGCTGTTTTTTCCGCCCTTTTCGGATCAAAATTTACCAGTACTTCATCAACAATTACAGGCAGTGGCTCGGCCTTTTTTTCATACACTTCAATAAATCCCAAACGCAGGCTGACAAGCAACTGTTCCCTCGTTCCCCTGCTGAGCTGATGTATCTTTTTTATAGCTCCCCTGCCATCAAAGACAGAAACGTCTTTTTCATCAAGGATTACATTGATTTTCTTATATCTTCCTCCTGTTATCTCTCTGAAATAGGTAATTGCATTTTTTATTACTTCCGGCTGCTTTTCTCTTTCATATTTACTTTTCACCTCAGCCAGCAGTTTCAATGCAATATTTCCTGCCAGCCAGTTTTTATAATTATCATTCAGCTTCTGTCTTTCAGATTCCAGTTCGGTCATTATTTCAGCAAGCTCAGATTCGCCCTCGATACGCCTCACTTCATTTTTCTTCTCTCCCAGCTCTGTATTCTTATTATTAAGCTCTCCGCTTTTCATATTGATCCTTTCATCAAGTTCAATCTTCTGCTTTTTAATATCTTCCTTGCTGTTAACCTTAAGGAATTCTATCACCTTACCGGAAATGCCGAGTCCGACTGCAGTTTCAATATTTGCCACAGCGTTTCCTCGTGCTTCAATCAGTTTTCTGACTTTATCCTCTTCCTCATATTTCTTCCTGAAATCCTTTGCATCACCTGCATCAATTGATTTTAACAATGCCCTTAATCCCTTATCAATGGTGGCCGATTCAGATTCAGCTCTTTTTAATTCCTTTAGCTTGCCTGCCATAATACCTTGCATTTTTTCTTTATTCTCTGATTGCTCTTTTGTCCTCTCATATTCATTTACTATATGATTTACCAGGAGTTCTGTATTATCTGCCGATTCATCGTTAGTCAGTATGTAACTAAGGGCCAGCGCTTCTGCCTCAAATTCTTTTATAAAGGGAATCCTTTGTTCTGCCTGTTTTCTTTCCAGCTCATTCCTGTCACTTAATGTTCTTTTTACCTGGCTTATTATCCTGAATATCTCCAGTACCGAATCAGGAGTTAAATCATCTGCCAGATTTAAGTCTGCCAAATATTTCTTATAATTATTCTCTAATTCTTTTTCTTTTTCATTTATTTTTAAAAGCTGTTGTCCTGTTTTTTCAAAAGAGGTTTCTTTCTGCAAAAATTTTCTTCCTGTGACGAATACAAGGGCTATCAGCATAAAAGTAATCCCGAATATAAAGGATGATGAGAGAAACAGTGCTATTGATACGATGAAGCAAATTATTGAAAAAATTATTACGGCACTGTTCACATTTATTCCGCTTCCTTTAATCTGCATTGTTTTCTGTTGTGCCTCAAGCTCCCTCCTGGCGGATTTCAATTCATCAAATTTGTCTTTAAAATCATTGATCCTGTCGTGATGAGAGACAATATCAGAGAATTCATTAACACTTTGTTCTGTCCATTTGGAACCAATTCTGTCGAGATCCTGTTTTATCGATTTATTATAATTCTCAATCTTCCCGTTATCATCTTTCATATCGGACCTGGTCAGGCTGTATTTTTCAAGGTTTGTTTTCAGATACTCCACTTTGTCGGCACTAGCCAGCAAATCAGAATTAAATGTAACAGCTTTTATTTCTTCTTCCAGTTCTTCTGTTCCCTTTTCTTCTGCATTTCCTTTTTTCAGTACCTGCATCTTCTCATCAAGTTCCTGTTTTGCCTTTTCAAGATCCTTCAGCCGTTCGATACCATCCCCGGGATATTCCCGTAGTCCGGGCAATGCCTCCAGCTCCTTATCATAGAGCACAATATTAATAAAACTCTCGTAGCAATTCAGGTAATTTTGAAGCCTGCCGCTTTCAGTTTGAAATTTTTTTAACTGTTCAATAATATTTTTAATATCAGTTTCGAGTTGCTTAATAGCAAGGTTTAGCTGCTGGTATTTTGGCAGATTATCCTGGATTTCCCTGATACTTTCTTTTCTTTTATCTATTTCTTTTAATAATAAGGGGACGACCTGTTTGCCCCTTCCCCTCCGCGTATAAATATCATCAACCTGCTTTTGAATGCTCGCTTCCACTTCACTAATTGAAATATTCCTCAGGCCCAGGCTAACGCTAAAAATCTTGTCTTCAACTCCGGATGCCGACAGTCTGTCCAAGTCCGCCAGTTCATCAAGTGAAAAGGCATAAACATTCTCAAAAATCTCTTTTGTCGCATTTCCAAGCAGACGGTTCCATAAAACCTGTTCTTCCGATGATTCCCCGTCATACAGCATTTTGATGCTTCCCCCGCTGCTTCCGGCCATCCTCTCAAAAGTCACACTCTTCTTGTCTGACAGCAAGGCTATTATCCGGCCTCTGTGCTCACCCCCATTTAAAGGAGGCATTCTTTGATCAGTTGCCTTTGGATATCCAAAAAGGGTATATCTTATAAATTTCAATAAAGTGGACTTCCCCGCTTCATTGTTTCCCAGGATAATGTTGATACCCTGCCTCAGGGAGCTTAATGAAAAGTCATTAAAAATACCGAATCCGTCAATATGTATTTCCCTGAATATCATGATTCTTTTACAAATTGATCCAGAAGCATCCACTTTGCTTTTTCAAGAATTTCTTTTTGCTCCTTCCCGGTGAGGTCAGCAATTTCTTTCAGAATGTTGTAACTGGTTATTTCATCATTCACACTTTTAACAATTTCTGCCAGTTCCTTTGAATCAACTTCACATTTTTTAAAGGTTTTTATTATCTCTGCGGCAAAGTCATTGCCCCGCTCAACACTACTGATATCAACAAGGGGCATGGTATTTAACCTGATCTGGTCAATCCATGTGAAAATACCATGCTCAAGCTGTCCTTCATTAAATAGCTCACGTAGCTGTTCTATTTCTCCCGGTTTATTCAGGTACGAGTGTAAAAGTGTTCTTCCCGTTATATTAACCCTGAGAATGCAGCTCACATCATCATCATAATCTTCAATATTATTCCTGGCTCTCTGAATTTTATCCGCAAGGCTGTCAGTTTTATCTTCTTCGCCTAAAGTTACTTCAACCTCTTCAAACCTTATGAGCTGAACAGGAATAAACCTGACGGTCATCTTATTATCTGAATCAACATTAACTAAAGTGCAGCCCTTTGCTCCTGTTTCTCCAAAATCTCTGCCCTGGGGATTGCCCGGATATATAATTACCGGATCTTTTTCATTTATTACCTGTCTTTTATGAATATGTCCCAATGCCCAGTAATCAAATCCTTTGGATTTAACATCTTTAACCTTAAAGGGGGCATAATTCTCATGTGGTCCTGCCCCTCCTACTGTTCCGTGCAAAACTGCAATAGAAAAAGGACAGGATTTGTCCTTCAGTCCGTATTTGAGGGCCAGGTTCTCTTTAACCACTTTATCCCCGAAACTGATGCCATATATGCCAGCTACAGGTATGCTGTCCTTCATATATATGTGACGTTCAACTTCCAAGGAATTAAAACGATAAACATTTTCAGGAAGTTGAATTACATCAAGCCATGTTTTAAGAGGATCATGGTTACCACAAACAAAATATGATGATATCCCTTTATCGGATAATCTTTTTAATTCAGCTACAAATCTAAGTTGGGCTGTCAGACTTTTATTGTCACTTTCGAAAATGTCCCCTGCAACTATCAGGAAGTCAACTTTTTCTTCGATGCATATATCAATAATTTTTTTAAAGCTTTTAAATGCTGCATCTTTTAATCTGGCAGCCAAATCCCTGTTCCAGCTGGAAAGGCCCTTAAATGGCGAGTCAAGGTGAAGGTCCGAAGTATGGATAAACCTGACCTTTGTCATACCGGTAAAAATTTTAAAGTTTTTATCAGACTGGTAATAGTTATTAATTTACTATTAACAAACTTATAAAAAATAAAAATTGTAGTTTTATATTATTAATAAATATAGTTTTATTTTGAATTCAACCAAAATCTAAAAATTTATATATTTTATAATGTAAGCATACTAACTTACAGGTCATTATTGAAATTAACCGTATTTTTGCACAGTACTAAAAAAAGATTCAATGGCATTACGATGTGGAATAATTGGAGTTGCCAATGCAGGAAAGACAACCATTTTTAACTGCATGTCAAGTGCCAAGGCAGAGACAACAAGTTATGCCTTCAGCTCCAGCAAATCTAATGTCAGTGTTATTAATGTCCCTGATCCAAGATTAGATGAGCTTGCTAAACTTCATCCTGTAGAAAAAGTAATACAGGTAACAGTTGAAATAGTAGATATTCCGGGATTAACAAAAGGTTCAAACAAAGGAGAGGGTGTTGGCAACAAGTTCCTTTCAGATATAAGAAACTCAGATGCACTAATTCATGTGCTCCGTTGTTTTGATGATGAGAAATTGCCTCATATAGATGGCTCGGTTGATCCTGTAAGAGATATTGAAACTATAGATTTTGAGCTGCAGCTAAAAGATCTTGAATCCGTGGAGAAGAAGATTCAACAGGTTGAGAAAGCTGCAAAATCGGGGGATAAAGATTCTGCACGGGGAGTGGAAGTCCTTGAAAAGGTAAGGGCTCATCTCGATTCATTTAAGAATGTCAGGAATCTGAAAATAGACGGGGCGGATAAAAAATTTATTGATGATCTGTTTTTACTCACAGCAAAGCCTGTCATGTATGTATGCAACGTAAATGATGGTGACGCAGTGAATGGCAATAAATATGTGGATCAGGTAAAGGAAGCACTGAAGGAGAAGGATACGGTAATTATTTTTGTCGCAGGCCAGCTCGAAGCTGAGATCTCAGAATTTGAAGATGAAAATGACAGGGCAGAATTTTTAAAGGAAGCAGGATTAAGTGAGCCCGGTGTTAATCGCTTAATCCGTTCCGCCTATTCATTGCTGGATTTAGTATCCTTTTTTACTATGAATAAGAATGAAATCAGAGCATGGACTATTAAAAACGGAACTACAGCACAGCAGGCGGCCGGAGTTATTCACAGTGATATGGAACGGGGTTTTATACGCACTGAGGTCATGAAATACGTCGATTTTAAAAGTCTGGGCTCTGAGCATGCATGCAGGGAAAAAGGAAAGCTTGCCGTCGAAGGGAAAAATTATATAGTGGCCGATGGTGACATCCTGCATATCAGGTTTAATGTTTAAAATTAAAATATTACTATCCCCGCATCTGTCAATATATATAACTTTTTTTCATTAAAAAGAATAAAAAAAATTTATCTTAGCAGCTTTGTTTTATAAAAGTTATATAATGTTAAATATGAGATCCCGCCTGGCTGTATTCGCAATGTTCATTATTTTAATAATTAATCCTGTATGCATGCCTCAGGATAATACCCGCATACCGTCTGAGAATCCCAGGCTTATTATTGGAATTATCGTCAGCCAGATGCGATATGATTATATATACCGGTTCTGGGACAAGTATGAAGAAAATGGATTTAAGAAATTAATAAACAGGGGGACATACTGTAAAAATGCAAGTTTCAATTATTTGCTTTCACAGGAAGGAGTAGGCCATGCAACAATATCCACAGGAGCACTGCCGTCTAGTCATGGAATAGTATCAGAAGAATGGTATTTGAGCCTGCAGGACAAGATAGTAAAGAACATTGAAGATGAAAAATACAGTACAGTGGGAGGCAACTTCGAATCAGGAAAATATTCTCCGGAGAATTTAATGTGCACTACATACTCAGACGAACTTCGCCTGTCCAATAATTTAAAATCCAAAGTATTTGGCATTTCCCTGGATGCTGCACCGGCTATACTATCCAGCGGGTATACTGCAAACGGCGTATACTGGTTTGATGTAAAAAGCGGCAACTGGATAACAAGCACGTATTATGCCGATTCACTCCCTTCATGGGTAAGGGATTTTAATTCAAAGAAGTTTCAGGATACTTACCTTGAAAGAGAATGGAACACTCTTTTACCTGTTAATAATTATACTGAAAGTCTTCCCGACAATAACAAGTATGAAAAAGGAATAAAAGGACAAACAGTATTTCCCTACAATCTTTATGAACTGGCAAATATAAAAAAACGCAAAACAGATTATAATATTCTCAAATCCACTCCTTTTGGCAATTCGATTGTCAAGGATTTTGCTGTTTCATTAATAGTAAATGAAGGTTTGGGTAAGGATGAATTTCCTGATGTTATTAATATATGTTTTACCTCAACAGAAAATATTGGTAATCTTTTCGGCCCCAATTCAGTTGAAATTGAGGATGCTTT
>CAZOLY010000181.1:0-6400 GCA_964580815.1 uncultured Bacteroidales bacterium | reverse complement strand
ATGGGACTGGGTTATCGAGGCGTTTCGTATAGCCCGTAAATATTTCCCTGAAACACCGCTGATGATAAATGAGTATGCAGTTATTAGCAGTGTGGGAAACGCACAGGATTATGCTGAAATAATTAAGCTGCTGCAGGCGGAAGACACTTTAATTGACGCTATAGGTGTTCAGGCGCATGCTTTTTCTAACACCGCATCATCAGTAGTAATTTCCAGGTGTCTTGATACCCTTGCAGCAACCGGCTTACCAATATACGTAACTGAAATGGATATAGACGGCAATACCGATCTGAATCAGATAAAAGAGTACCGCAGGGTATTCCCGATTTTCTGGGAACACCCGGCTGTTAAGGGCATTACCTTATGGGGATACAGGCCGGGAATGTGGCGTACCGGTTCTGCAGCATACCTGATAAATTATGACGGGACTGAAAGGCCTGCAATGATCTGGCTCAGAGGTTATGTCCAGGGTACTTTCGTGGATACGGATTCAATAATAATCACACCGGAGGGAGGCATACCGGAAATTAATACTGAAAAGGGGACGCTGCAGCTCAGTGCGGAAATACTCCCTGGAAATGCGACAATACAAGATGTTACGTGGATTTCCGGTAGTAAAAACCTGGCATCGGTCAGTGACAGCGGACTGGTAACAGCATTAAAAAATGGGACAGTTGATATCAGAGCCATTGCCGGAGACGGTTCCGGAGTAACAGGTTATCTGGATATTACTATCACAGGCCAGGTAACAGGAACAGAAGATGAAAGGGCAGGAGATGCAGGAAGGTTCGTTATTTATCCTAATCCCGCTATTAACGGGAATTTCACAATAAAGGGGACTGAGAACATAACCCGTGTCAGAGTGACGGATTTAAGCGGCAAACAGGTCAAAAAGCTCCATATTTCAGGCCAGCTTTCTGTTGATGTCAGAATAGACGAGGGTCCGGGCCTTTACATAGTAGAGCTCTATAACGGACAAAGATTCTTCTACAGGCGCATTATTATATTATAGTTCGTCGTGAAATCCTGCCTGCCGTTGTATGCCTGCCACAGTGCTCCTTAAGACGGACAGGCTTTAAAACTGGTTATTGAATTACAAATTTCCCGGTTTTAATAATATAGCCACTCTTTACTTTCAGAATATAGATACCTGCGGGAAAATCTGCAATATTTACCTGTTTAATAAATCTCTGAGATATATTTAAATAGACATCATTCAACATCACCTGCCCCTGGAGGTTAACAATTTGCAGTTCTACTGTTCTTTGTGTTGCTCCCGTAAACAGGATGTTTAATTTGTTACCGGCCAGGTACGGATAAAAATTCAGTACTTGATAATCATTCATTTCAATCATATCCATACATGTAACAAAAGTAACTTCGATTGTATCACTGGAAACGCAATCGTAATAATATACCGTAACATAAAATGTATTTGGGCCCCAACTTGCATTATTAATATCAATAGTTAATGTCTGATCAATTGAATAATCCGACCATAAATAATCATGGTAACCCGGCCCTGCATCCAGAACGATGCTCTGGTTGTCACAAAGCATAGTATCATTTCCAAGGTTTATAACCGGAGGATTAATATGCTCAACCTGTCCGCTTACACTATCATTATCAGCATTCTGATCATCTTTATAATAAAAATAAATTTTATAATTATAGAGCCTGGGTTCTCCCATGTCGGCTGTCTGATCAAAGATGAAATTAATAGTATTGCCAGGGTAAAAATCACTTCCAAGGATTAAGGTGTCCGGGACCACAGGCTCTGTATCCACACGGTAAAATCCGAATATGGTATCACTGGCCGGAATTATGGTATTGCCTGTATTCATTATCATCGCCGGCACATTTGTTTCTGCACTTATTTCACAAGAATAAACCAGTCCTGAAGGTGGAAAAACCAGTGCCATGTCAGTAAAGGGCATGATATAAGTTACTGTTATCGAGTCAACAGCCTGGCATTCGTTGTCGGTAACCGTCACATAATACGTCGCGGACCCCAGTCCGACTCCTGTTGAGTCAACAAGTATTGTCTGTGTTGTTGAGTCGTTTGACCAGAGATAGGCATCATATCCTGCTCCGGCATCCAGCAACAGAGAGGAACCTGCGAGGATTGCCGTATCACTGCCTAAGTCTATCTCAGGCAGGGGATAAATCACAACGTCAATGGTATCCGAGCCTTCACAGCCGCTACCATCAATTACTGACAGGGAGTAGCTTCCGCTTTCAGTGACAGTGATCATCTGTGTTGTTTCTCCCGTTGACCACAGATAAATATCACCGGGGATCCCAAAACCTTCGTCCAGCACCGTACTTCCGCACGCCGTATCAGAACCGGCAATATTAACGTTTGGCAGTGTATATACGGTCAGCACTTTTATATCGCTGGTGTCCGACCCCCCGCTGTTGGAGACAATACACCTGTAGTCTCCGGCACTATCGACGGAAACAGAATTAATGAAGAATGTGCTTCCTGTCGCGCCTGCAATATCTGCACCGTCTTTCTGCCACTGGTAGTTTAAGGGAGCATCACCGGTAGCAGATACATAAAAAGATACACTTTCACCCTCACATTTTGCGGAATCACCTGATTCATTTGTTATATCAGGTACAATAGTATAATCAACTGTCAGCTCCGGTATGAGTGAATCGTTGTCGGATTCGTGAGGGTAAAAGACTATACATTTAGGCAGGAGTCCTACTACCAGGCTGTCATCCTTATCTTCGGGATATTCGAAATAAGGAGGCATAACGGTCATATCATTGGAATCTTTCATTACCACTGTGAAAAAGCTGTTTGATATGCCATAATCGTGACCAAGCAATTCTGCAAGATCAACCGAGTGGTTCCAGCCAAGGCCCGCCACAAGTCCGTCCTCCTGAACGACAGTATCTGTTATAGGTATGTCACTGTTATCATTTTCAACCCAGTCCTGGTTATCCATGCGCATAAATAACATATCGTTATTCAGGGCATAGTTAATACTCATCTCATGGACATATATGCCCAGTTTTGCACTGTCAATTTTATTTCCGGGCGGAATTGAAGAGATATCAAATTTTATAAAAGAGCAATGTCCGTCACCGCCTCCGAGGGTTCTCATATATATATCGGCCACAGGATAGAGTGTTACTGTGTGCTGTGCATAGAGAGACACGCTTGCGTTAAGAGCTATGAAAAGCAGGATTACAAATAACATCTTTTTCATGATAATGAGTTTTAAGGTTATAAAATGGAAAGTTCAGCAATTTCTGTGTTTTTTCCAAACAATTAAAGGCAGTAACAGCATATACTTAATGAAAGGTGCCCGCGAGGAGCAGGTTCGGGAAAAATATGCCGAAATAATGATTTAACCGCAACCAGGTTTTACTTTTCGCAGGCTGACCATATTGTCAGTGAACTTTTTAAGCAGCCTCAGTAATTCTTTCTGCTCCCTGTCTGACAGAACTGACAGGTTATCTGCAAAATATTTATCACTCAGAGAATTAATATCTGTACAAGTCCTGTTTCCCGTTCCTGTTAAGCTGAGTATGGCCATTCTGCGGTTGTCGGACGGTATATCACGGTTTACAAGACCGATATTTACCAGTCCGTCCACTGTCCGGCTCACGGTGCTCTTATCAAGAGAAAGACTGTCTGCAAGTTCGGTAACCGATATTTTTTTCTTCTTTTCTATCTCGAGCAATGTATGGCATTGCGCCAGTGATACGCCATTGCAGCATGATTCGGTGTTCTGGAAAAGAATCTCACGCTCAAACCGCCTGATAACTTCCCTGAATTTTTTAATGTATTCGTATTCCATGATTTCCGGTATTTATTTTTAATTGCAACTTGAACTGCAGTCGCATGAAGGTTCGGCTTTTCTCAGGAAACCGTTTAGCACTGCTGCAGCGCAACCTACACCTTTACTGACACTTATTGCAAATTCCTTGCAGTTCATTGCGCATGCACCACATTCCATGCAGAAGTCCCTGTTTATTATAAGTGCTTTTTTATTTTCCATCTTAAATACCCCATGGGGGCATACCTGGACGCACAAGCCACAACCATTGCATTTTGAAGAATCGTATTTAAGAGTTACTACATTTTTTATATATAACTGGCTGTCCATGATTATGTAAATTTAGAAATTATAAATAAAATAAAACCGGTGGTGACAGCAACAGCCTGAACAGGGACAAACAGTTTCATTTCCTTTTTTACGCCTGAAAGTGACGTGTATGTACTGGCACCAGTGAAGTTCATTGCAAGAAATGAGGAAACGGCAACCGACATCAGAAACCATCCTGTTATATAAATAACCCGGTTTCCAGCAATTCCTGTTATTATCATCAGGGCAAAAACCACAGCTGCAGCTGTAATTCCTTTCCCTGCAAAATACCTCCCGGGCAGCCATGGTAATAAAACCGGTGTTAAAAATGCACCTGAAAGGTAAGCTGCAGCGATGAACAAAGTCGGTTTAAAGCCCTGGTTCAATGCTGCCTGAAATGAAAAACCTGTCGAGACAACACCTGATATAACAAAAAATATCGCCATTGCAAGCAATACCTGCCACAGGGAATTCATTATTTCAACCGGGGTAAGAATTATACGGTCCTTTAAATTGAACCGCACCCGGCGCATATCTTCGCTTGTTTTATAGCCCGATTCAATGTACAGCTTTATGTCTGAAGCCCGGACCGGACCGTATTTTATATTAAATCCCGTTGCTTTTGTAACTATATGTCCTGAAACGCCGGGGGCACCAAGCTGAGGGAGGATAAGCCTCCGGTGCGATACAACTTCATGCAGGCTGTTCCGGCCCATTTGCCTTATTAATTCCCCGGTGCCAAATGTTCCCTTACCCGCTGCGCACCAGACATTTATTCCTTTTGTGTCCAGCACCAAAATCCAGGCATTTACTGAATCCAGGCTCCTTCGCAGGATGTCAAAACTCAGTTTGTAATTGGCAGTTACAAAAACATCCGATTTGGAACCAGGATCTCCTAACCTGTATAAGCCGGGACTGATTTTATAATTACTGCGGCCAATGGAGAAACGCACCTTCAGTGCACCGAGATAATCAGCAAATTTCCATCTTGATGAAACCCTGGTAATACCCGAAATAAATTCTTTACTCATCTGTTTGGTGATAGTTGTATATTAAAACTGTTGCAATATACAACTTTATTTTTAATTTACAAAGTAGTTATTATTTCATAAACCGGTTATACTGGCCGTCCGAATACTTCTTTAGCCTTTTCGGGGCAGGGAGATATTATTGTTCCCTTTTCTCCCGCAACTATTTTCCCTAGATTTGCAAGAGAGCCAATAGCTGCCTTTTTACCCGTTGTCTCGGCAAACCAGCAGGCAGAAATTATTTTTGGGCCCATAGAACCCGGATCAAAATCCTCATTCTTCAGGTCTTCATATGTAACATTTTTTAATGCCCTGGCCCCGGGTGTTCCCCAGCTGGTATAAACGGCATCAGCATCTGTTGCCATAATGTACATGTCAGCTTCAAGTTCTTTAGCCAGAAGGGCACCGGCATAGTCTTTATCTATGACAACCTCGGCACCGCCCAGTTTTCCTTCTTTGTCATATACAGTAGGTATCCCGCCTCCGCCCGTGCAAATCACTATTGTACCTTTCTCCAGCAGCCATTTGATAGGACGCATCTCAAAGATTCTTTTAGGAACAGGAGAGGGGACAACCCTTCTCCATTTATCACCTTCTTTTTTCATAAACCATTTCTTCTCCCTGACAAGTTTCATTGCCTCCTCTTCTTCGAAAACGGGACCTATAGGTTTGGTAGGATCTTTGAAAGCCGGATCGTTAATGTCAACTTCAACCATTGTTAAAATGCTGGCAAAGGGTTGCTCAAAGGGCAGTATATTACCTAATTCCTGTTCTATAAGGTAACCGATCATACCTTCCGTTTGCGCACCAAGTACATCAAGCGGATAGGCTTCCTCCTCATTATAGTAAGACGCCTGAAGTGCAAGTAATCCCACCTGGGGTCCGTTACCATGTGATATTATAAGCTGGTGATCCCTGGCTATAGGAGCCAGGGCTTCAGCAGCAATACGAACATTTGCGCGCTGGTTCTCAGCTGTCATGGGCTGGCCTCTTTTAAGCAAGGCATTACCGCCAAGGGCTACAACTATTCTCATTTTATTATGGTTGTCTTTTAACAGTCACAAAAGTAATAAAATCCCGCTGATGCTGTATGCATGATTTCACAGGGCAAAGTTTTTTTACGCAGATAAGGGTTTAACTTTTTGTTTTAAATCATTTTTTGTGTATAATTGAAAAATAAAAATCTTAAGAATTTAATTAACCCTAAAAACTACAAGGAGGAAATAACCATGTTAAAAAAAGAAAAAGTATTAATGTTCGCAGCCATCG
>CAZOLY010000180.1:0-6405 GCA_964580815.1 uncultured Bacteroidales bacterium | reverse complement strand
CCAGAATCTGACAAATATAGGTGATTTGATATATTATACAGATAATCCCCTGAAATCAACCATACTGGTTATTAATTATAAATATAAAAAGCTTGACAAGAGATTTAAATTGTACAAATCTGTTAATGAAAATGGTATACTGTTCGAATCCAGAAAATTATTTGATTACCAGGTCGCTGACTGGATAAATTCATACCTTAATAAGAAAGGTTATAAAATTGAACCAAAAGCGAGCATCCTGTTAATTGAATTTCTGGGAAATGATCTTGGCAAGATTGCAAAAGAACTCGAAAAGCTTATAATCTCCCTGAATGCAGATGAAAAAATAATAACATCTGTAACAATTGAAAATAATATAGGCATTAGTAAAGACTTTAATAATTTTGAACTGCAGAAAGCCCTGGTAGAAAAAGATATCTTAAAGGCAAACAGAATTATAAATTATTTCGATAAAAATCAGAAAAACAATCCCATAGCATTTACAATAACATCACTTTATTTTTTCTTTGCCAAAATAATATCCTTGCATTATACAGAAGACAAATCAGAAAAAAACCTGTTTACTGTATTGAAAATTAAACCTTATTTTGTTTCCGAATACATGAAAGCTGCCAGGGTTTATTCCGTTGACAGGATCAAACAGATCATACCAATTCTAAGAGAATATGATTTGAAATCAAAAGGAGTAGGTAATTTGAATACTTCACCAGGCGGTCTTCTTAAGGAGTTAATATATAAAATACTTCATTAAGCCGGTTGAATGCTAACCAGTATTAATATGCCGGTAAAATCCATAATTAATAATTTTATTTATATCCTGTTTGATACTTTGTAAAAAATTAGTCGCCAGATATTTTTATATTTACAATATTTTTAAGCCATGACTTATATAATAATTGCCTTTACTGTAGTCATATCTTTTTTAGCGTTCAGAAATTCAGCCTATTTCTCAAAATTTCAGTTTAATGCCTACCAGGTTTATCATCGAAAAGAATGGTACCGGCTGCTGTCACACGGATTTTTACATGCCAACTGGATACATCTTATAGTCAACATGCTTGTTTTATTTATATTCGGACCTGTAGTTGAACAACGTTTCAAATATGATGTCTATCCGGGAGCATTTAAATTTCATCCACTCATTTTCTTATTATTCTATTTATCCGCCATCATTCTGTCTTCGTTATTAAGCATGCTTAAGCAAAAAAATAATGCCTGGTATAATTCTGTGGGTGCATCGGGAGCTGTTTCGGCAGTTATATTCTCTTATATATTCTTTTATCCCTGGAAAAAGTTATATATCTATGGAATCCTTCCTGTGCCCGGGATTATATTAGGTGCCGTTTATCTTATTTATTCTCAATATATGAGCAAAAGAAATGTTGATAATATTAATCACGATGCCCATTTTATCGGTGCGGTATATGGATTTATTTTCCCTGTAATACTTAAATTCTCATTGATGGGTGGTTTTATCAAAGATTTATTAAGGTTTTAATCCAATAAATGTTTTTATTTATCTCTTTAAATCTTAACATAAGGTAATGCCTGTAAGCAAATATATATGTCTGAACGGAGGTTTTTATAAATCTGACCAGCCTGTTTTAAATATTGACAACAGGGCCTTCAGGTATGGTGATGCATTGTTTGAGACCATTCACGCCAATGGCACAGAACCTCAATTTCTTAACCTTCATATAAACAGGCTTATTAACGGCATGAAGATTCTCAGGATGAACATCCCTGCCATATTCAGGTTTGAATATTTTAAAAAGCTTATAACAAATATTTTAAATAAAAACAGGCAGCTCCAGGGTGCACGAATAAGACTGACCGTTTTCAGAAATCCCGGTGGATTATACACGCCTGCCACTAATGATATTTCCTTTCTAATTGAATCTTCTCCTCTTGAACACGATAAATATGTATTGAATATAAAAGGCTATGCGGTAGATATTTATGAGGAAATACTAAAGCCCTTGAATGTGCTTTCAAATGTGAAGTCAACAAATTCATTGATTTATGTACTGGCCGGCATATACAAAAGCGAAAAGAACCTGGATGACAGTCTTATCTTAAATGAAAAGCAAAGGGTTGTCGAATCCGCAAATTCCAATATTTTTATTGTTAAGGATACCAAAGTATTCACTCCGGCAATAAATGAAGGCTGTATCAATGGCATAATGAGATATAAAGTAATTAGCATATTAAAATCTGCCGGTTATTTTATAAATGATGACTGCTCATTAACGTTACAGGATCTTCTGACGGCTGATGAGCTGTTTCTAACGAATGTCATCTCCGGAATAAGATGGGTGGTGGCATTCAGACAAAAAAGATACTATAATAAATTATCTAAATTACTTATTCAGAAATTAAATGAAATATCATTTAATGATTATGTAATTAATATTTAGCTTCAGCAGGATTATCCCGTTTGGTCTTTATTAAAGATTTTTTAATTCATCTGGGGATTCTCAGGGAAGTTAGACCACATTTCATATTTTTTACCCATTCGGCGAAGTGCTTTATTCCAGAAGTGTTTGTTCAGGGGCATCATAACTTCTTCAGCCGATATATCGGCAACCAGCCATGCGTTCTCGGCAAGTTCATCTTCAAGTTGATAGGGCGACCACCCGGAATAACCCAGGAAAAATCGAATCTGATCGCTCTCGATACTTCCCGATGTAATCAAACGCTCTACCACTTCAAAGTCGCCACCCCAGTAAATATTCCCCAAAACGTGAACACTGTTGGGTATTATATCGCCCATAGTATGCAGGTAATGAAGCGTGTTTGTACTCACAGGCCCGCCAAGGGCAACCTCGGCATTCATCTTGGGAAAATTATCAATAACTTCATTGATATTGACACTAACGGGTTTGTTCAGTACGAATCCGATAGTACCCTCGTCATTATGTTCCGTAATAAGCACGATCGACCGTTTGAAATAATTATCGAGCAGGAAAGGCTCACTGACCAGCGCTTTTCCTTTTTGCGGTTCCTGAAATTTATCAGGTTCGAAAAAATTATAATTAAGTACCATATTCCACATTCAATTTGTACGTTGCAAAACGTCAGCTATCCGGTTCCAAAAATAGCTTATTTACTTCATATTGAAGTTAATGATAAAATTAAATTTATTTAAAAGATTTTGAAAAATAATTTAATCCTGTCAGAATTAAACCGATATTTAACTCTGCGTCTCAATGCATGAATCGCTTTTTTCAAAAGTATTAAATTCTTTATCTGATAATAAATTATCCTACTTTTGCCGGAAAGTGCATAAAAATGGCAAAGACATCGATAACTGTGGTGCGGCATGGTGAAACCGATTGGAATGTTTCCCGGCAGTTACAGGGCAGGCAAAACAGCAAATTAACGACAAACGGATTAAAGCAGACACAGCTCACAGCCGAAGCACTGAAGGGAATTGCATTCGACGCTCTTTATACCAGCGATCTGAAACGAGCGCTGGAGACAACCGAAATTATTAACCAATATCACAACCTTGAAATACAAATCGATAAGTCACTTGCCGAACGTAATTTTGGAGTAATGGAGGGTCTTACCAGCGAGGAGCTTCAGGAAAAATATCCGGAAATATATTCCAATTACCTGGCCCGTAAAGAGGATTTTCAAATACCCGGCGGTGAGAGCCTTAACTCATTTATGGACCGTGTAAAGCAGAGCCTGGAAAATATAATCCGGGTTCACGAAGGGCGGCATATCCTCATAATTACCCATGGAGGAGTACTCGATTGTATCATACGGATACTGTTCGATTATCCGTTATCGGCCCCACGAAGGTTTTCCATTTATAATGCTTCAATAAACAGGATTTCAGTCACTGACGGTGAATGGTTCCTTGAAGAATGGGGCGATATAAGTCATCAGAAAGCGAGAAGTCTGAGTCTCGATATCTGATTTTAAAAGCTAATCGACCAGGAACATTTTAAACGATTCCGGTGTAAGTTTCTCGATGTCAAGAAGGACAAAGTAATCGATAGTTTTAAATTCACGGTCGATTGCCGGTTTACCGATTATTTTTGCTCCGTAGCGTAAATACATCTTCATAAGGGGAGGCATTTCCGGGATATCAAGTGAATCATTTATGGTATTATCGAGTTCATATTCTTTTCTTGGTAATAGTTGGAAGTTCGTGTCGATATATTCTTTCGATAATAAATCCAGGTACAGGGCATTTCCCATAGCGCTGTCCTGGCTTGTGATGGAACAGCAACCAAACAAATAACGTTTCCTGGCCTGGTACAGATAATTCGCAATTCCTTTCCAAAGTAAAAACAATACCCGTGTATTCCTGTATTCTTTCAGGATACAGGCACGACCCAGTTCTAGGCTGTTGTGTAATATTTTTCTTCCCAGCATTTCGAGGTAAAATTCTCCGTTGGAATAAAAACCGTTACCCCTTCTTGCCATTTCGTATGTTTGCATACGGTATGTACCTATAACATTACCAGCAATTATATCGCGGATTATTAAATGGTCGCATTGCCTGTCAAACTTATCCTCATCCTTAAAGGTCAGGTATGAAGAGTCCAAACCTTCCTTTAATTCAAGATTAAATACTTCAAACCGCATCCGAAGTGCTTCATCAACTTCATGCTGGTTCCGGGCGACCTGTATGGAATAATGATCATCGGAAAGATTAAAATTGATCCCCGGATACCAGTGGCGTTGCAACCTGGGCCTGATTTTGAGCATAGGGAATACCTGCATGGTTTTACGCATTGAAATAATGTATCAAATATACTATGCAGTTTTCAGATTAAGATTAATACAAGGTAAAAAAAGACGTCTAAAAATAAAAATAGAACCAATAGAGTAGAAAATTCATATATTTTATCCGTGATTATGGAAGATAGAACAGAAACAGACAATTCAATATGCGTGTATATTGAAAGAAAAACCAGGAAATATCTGATCCGTGATCGAATAACCTGTGTATTATTTAATTAATATAAAAGACTGATTGTTCACGTTAAACCTTTTTACAATATTTGTATCAAACCGGGAGTACTTCTCCCAGTTATAGGGCCGTAATGATCCAAAAAAAGATGGCATACACCGATGAGGATCTGGTTAATCTTT
The DNA here is from genome assembly GCA_964580815.1 of uncultured Bacteroidales bacterium. Classification (GTDB taxonomy): domain Bacteria; phylum Bacteroidota; class Bacteroidia; order Bacteroidales; family UBA10428. The sequence goes on along the minus strand of CAZOLY010000180.1, from coordinate 1,293 downwards.
TTTGCAAACCGGAAAGAAAGGAATATGCATTTAACGTATTGGTCGACAGGTATAAAGAGCGGTTATACTGGCATATCCGAAAACTGGTAATCGATCATAACGATACTGACGATTTATTACAGGAAACGTTTATCAGTGCCTGGAGGGGTTTGGAAAATTTCAGGGGCGATGCCAGGATATTTACCTGGCTATACCGGATTGCGACCAACGAGGCACTCAGGTTTCTTGAAAAGAAAAGGAAAAGAAATATATTTTCCCTGGTCGATGTTGAAAGTCAACTGTCCAAATCGCTGGAAGCCGATAGTTTTTTTCAGGGAGATGCTGTGCAACTGAAGTTTCATAAAGCGATTCTGAAATTACCGGAAAAACAGCGCATTGTCTTTAATCTGAAGTATTTTGACGAAATGAAATACGAAGATATGGCAGCAATCTTAGACACTTCAGTAGGAGCGCTGAAGGCTTCGTATCATCATGCAGTAAAAAAAATCGAAAAATATATGACTGACGATTAAACCTTTTTTATTTTTAATACTCAAAATTCTGAACAATTGACTGTCAATGAAAGGAACATGGAATATAACGGATCATAAGAAACAGAGAAGCCGGGATAATTCTTTTGTGGCTCCCGATACTTATTTTGAGACATTTAATGAGCGATTAAAGAAGAGGCTTGATAAGGAACTCCATGCAAATAAGTTTGAATCCGACAAAAAGACAAAGCTCCGGTATACATGGTTTATTGCTGCAGCTGCCATGGTTACAGGTATATTGCTTGCTGTTAAAATATGGATAGTCAATCCTTCCGAAAAAGGACTCCGGGATGAAGAAATTACTGTTTTTTTGCAGGAAGAATTCTACGATCTGGACGGATACGATATAGAAATTGGGATGGGTCAGTCAACTGCTTATACTGATAAAGGATTAGCGGTTGACAGTAAAGATGCCTATAAAGACGCAATAATCACCTATCTGGTCGATGAGCAGATTGATCTGGAGATAATTGTAAATGAACTTTAACTTAAGAATCATGAAATACCTGTTACTATTGTGCATTTGTTTATTGAATCCGGGTCCTGTTTTTAGTCAGCCTTCAGTTAGTGCAAAGCAACGTCTCGAAGAGGAGAAGAGAGAATTTTTCACCAGTCATATCGATCTGACAAAATCAGAAGCCAATGCTTTCTGGCCTGTGTATAATGATTATCAGAACCGTAAAAACAGGATCGTTGCTGAAAAAAAGACACTGATGAATTATTACCTGGAGAATAAGAATAATATGAAAGAACAGGAAATCAC
>CAZOLY010000179.1:0-6456 GCA_964580815.1 uncultured Bacteroidales bacterium | reverse complement strand
CCGCTAAAATCCTGAAAGGATGCAGGCGGGCTGCACCCTTCCTATATCAGATTACAGGCATTAACCCCGTAAATCTTAAATCCCCGCCAGCTGAAGCCCGTCTTACAGAGTACCCTGTAAGGCGAACAGGCCCTGGCGTAAGCCGGGTAAAGCGTAAATCTATAAGAACACTGTCCCTGTATTAAAATAAGGACGCTGTCCCTGTCTTATTAACGATTGAAGTCAGTTTTCCTTGGCCTTGCAACATTAACCACAATTTGCCTGCCATCTATTTCTTTTTGATTAAGTTCTTCAATGGCTTTCTTGGCTTGAGCTTCATCATTCATCTCTACAAAAGCAAAACCCTTGCTTCTCCCGCTGTATTTGTCTGAAATGATTTTCACTGAAGCAACTTCCCCATACTCTTCAAAAATCTGTCTTAGATCAATTTCTTCAACCTTGTAACTAAGGTTACCTACATAAATGTTCATAATAAGAATTGTTTAATATTAGTACTGATAAAAATCATATATAATTTGGAATAATTAGATCAGGAAAGATTAAGATTAAATTTATACTATCTCAATAACTTCAATTTCAAATTCAATATCCTTGCCTGCCAGTGGATGATTTGCATCAATTATAATGCTGTTCTCCAGCACTTTAATAATTCTGACCTTCATCTCTTTGCCATCCGGTCCTTTTGCAAATAACTCCAGTCCGGGTCTGGGTTCAATATCTGCTGGAAGCAGTTTTTTAGCAACCTCATGAATCAAATCTTCATTCACTTCGCCATAAGCATTCTCATGTGTTATATTTATTTTTCTCTTATCACTAACTTTCATGCCTATAACACCTGATTCTATATCTTTAAGCAGCCTACCCTCTCCTACCGTAAATGTTAAGGGTCTATTATCTTTCAATGATGAAAAAATTTGTCCGTCATCTGTCTTGCATCTAAAATGTATTGTAACTGTATCATCTTTTTTTACTTCTTTCATAATAAAATCTTTTATCAACAAAATAACAGGATTTAAAAAAATGAGCAATAACTAAAGCTTGATAAAACGGGATTATATTCAAAGAGAGGCAACTTTTAAATACAGTTTAATTATAACACAATTTTCCAAATCTAATACAAAGATACTGATATTTTTAAAATATAACTTATTTATGCACGGATTTACTACTTATGATTGTAAATATTTTCCTGCAATGTTCTCTGAATCTCAAAACAAGGATGTATATGTATTAAATCATTAGTGTTATATTTGTATATTTATAAACAATATGGGCGCTATTTCTGCATATAAAAAAAATAGGGGCGCTGTCCCTGTTTTACTGGTAGTTTTTGCGGTTTTTGGGACCTTCTGCTTCTGCACCAGCGAGAGAAAAACTGAAAAACAAGCAAAAAATATTATTCTTATGATAGGTGACGGAATGGGGGTATCTCATATATATGCAGGTATAACCGCCAATCACGGCCACCTGAATATCGAAAGATGCAAAAATACAGGTTTTATAAAAACATACTCCGCAACTGACTTCATAACAGATTCCGGAGCCGGTGCTACTGCATTCTCTACTGGCAAAAAAACATACAACGGAGCTATAGGAGTAAATGCAGATTCTTTGCCCGAAGAGACCATACTGGAAATTGCTGAAGAAAACGGACTGGCAACCGGAATGGTAGTTACCTGTGCGATTACCCATGCCACTCCTGCTGCGTTTATCGCTCATCAGAAGAGCAGATACATGTATGAAGAAATAGCAGAAGATTTTCTGAAAACCGATATTGATGTATTTATCGGAGGGGGAAGGGATCACTTTATAGGAAGAAGCGATGATATTGATCTGATATCGAAATTAAAATATAAAGGCTATAATGTGATGTTTGAGATGGATAGTATTATTAAGGTAAAATCGGGGAAGGTGGCCGGACTGGTAGCTGCCATGAACTTACCCCCATACTGGGACAGCACCGGAATCCAAAGAGGAGATATGCTGCCCGATGCTACTCAGGCAGCCCTGGATATTCTCTCGAATAATGAAAAAGGATTCTTTCTGATGGTTGAAGGTTCACAAATTGACTGGGGAGGGCATTCCAACAACACGGACTATATAGTTGGTGAAATGCTTGATTTTGACCGTGCTATAGGAAAGTCACTGGACTTTGCCTTACGGGAAGGAAACACCCTGGTAATTATTACTGCCGATCATGAAACCGGGGGCATGAGTATCAATGGGGGAAACTTTGATAAAGGAACCGTGGATGCCCGTTATACCACTACAAATCATACGGGAGTAATGGTGCCGGTATTCGCATACGGACCGGGTTCAGAAGAATTCAGGGGTATCTATGACAACACCGATATATTTAAAAAGATAATGAAAGCTTTCGGATTTTAAATTATTCTGTTTTCGTAATTTTAATTAGTAATAGCGGCAGCAAAATTTTTAATAGTGAGAGTAATAATACCTTTATTAATATTATGGTATGCAAGTTGTTCATGCATATATTCGCAGGAAGATATAAATACTGACTCGAAAAAGGCAATTGATGCCTATAACCAGGGGATAAAAAAATACACCCTGAATAATTACCCGGAAGCTATTCATTATTTAACCCTTGCCATTGCTGCTGATAATGATTTTATTGAAGCCTATTTCGTCCTTGCAGAGGTATACGTAGATGACAGACAATATGAGAATGCCGTCACTGCATATAAAAAAGGAATGGAAATTAATCCGTTGTATTATCCCAAAGGATATAATAAACTTGGCAAGCTGGAATTTAACCTGGGCAGATATGAAGATTCCAAACTGGATTATGAAAAATACCTGGAACTTAACACACAAGATACCAGGCAGCTAGAACTGGCCAGAAAAGGAATAGATAAATGTAAATATGCAATAAATGTGGTAAATAATCCTGTAGATTTCAAGCCTGAAAATCTGGGCCCTGCTATTAACACAATTGAAGATGAGTATTGGCCAAGTTTATCAGCTGATGAGCAGACTTTAATAATTACAAGATTAATAAGAAAAAGCATAAGCTTTGAAGGTTTTCAGGAAGATTTCTTTATCAGCCATAAATTGGATGATGGATGGAGCTTAATGAAAAACGCAGGATATCCTCTTAACACCGATGACAATGAAGGAGCGCAGACTATATCTGCCGATAGCAGATTTATGGTTTTCACAGCATGTAACAGGGATGATGGAATTGGAAGATGTGATTTGTATTATTCCGAACGTATTGGTGATAAATGGACATTGCCAAAAAACATGCTTGCTCCTGTTAATACACGTTATAAGGAAACACAGCCATCATTGTCAGCAGATGGCAATACTCTTTACTTTGCCAGTGACAGACCCGGAGGCAAAGGACAACTGGATATATGGAAAACTGTAAGGGATGAGAATGGCAACTGGTCGCAGCCTGTGAACGTGGGAGATAAGATAAATACGTCATACAATGAAATGTCCCCTTTTATTCACTTTGATAACCAGACTCTTTATTTTGCATCTGAAGGTTACCTGGGATTGGGAGGTTTCGATTTGTTCATAAGCCGTAAAGACAGTGCGGACAATTGGTCCGTACCTGAGAACCTCGGATATCCTATTAACACCAATAAAGATGAATTCGGACTTATAGTGAATTCAAAAGGTAATAAAGCATATTATTCGTCTGACAGGGATGCTTATGCCGGCAAGGATATATATATGTTTGAGCTGTACAATGAAGTCCAGCCCCTGGAGGTATCCTACATGAAAGGGAAAGTATTTGATATTGAAACATTGAAAAGGCTGAAAGCTAAATTTGAACTTATCGATTTGGAAACGGGCAAAATGATATACGAAGCTTATTCCGATGAGGAAACCGGGGAGTTTCTTGTATGCCTTCCTGCAAACAAAGACTACTGTTTAAATGTATCAAAAGAAGGATACCTGTTCTTTTCAGGAAATTTTGCCCTAAAGGGAGCTTTCAAACAAAAAGAGCCTTTTCTCAAGGATGTTCCTCTGCAGCCTATTAGGGTGGGAGAATCCATTGTTCTGAAAAATATCTTTTACGAGACCGATTCATTTACACTAATGAAAGAATCAAAAATAGAACTGGACAAAATAGTCAAATTTCTTAACGATTATCCGGACATTAAAATAGAAATCAGCGGACATACGGACAATGTAGGCACTGCCGAATACAATCAGGCCCTTTCTGAAAACAGGGCCAGATCCGTAGCAGAATACCTGATTAATTCATCGATATTAAAAGAAAGAATAATATACAAAGGATACGGCTTCACAAAGCCTGTAGCATCAAATGACACTGAGGAAGGCAGGGCCCTCAACAGAAGAACGGAACTAAAAATCATTGATAGTTAATATTAAGAATCCGTTTCTACGGATATCAATGTTCATATTAAAAATAAACTTATTGTTATTATGAAGGAAAGTTATCACCTTGTTTTATCCTTAATATTTATCATCTCCGCAATACAATTTAAACAATCATGGGCCCAGGAACAGCAACCCTCAGGGTATAAGTTCAGCCCTTTAAAGGTATTAAATGCCACTGATGTTAAAAATCAGTACAGCTCCCTCACGTGCTGGAGTTTTTCAGGCATATCCTTACTCGAATCAGAGTTGATGCGGACAAAAAATAAAAGTTACGATTTGTCGGAAATGTTTATTGTAAGATATGCATATATTGCCAAGGCAATGAAATATGTGCGTATGCACGGGCATATTAACTTTACTGCCGGAGGAGAAGCAAATGATGTTATTGACGTAATAAAAAGCTATGGTATTGTTCCTGAAGAAATATACCCTGCAAAAAAGGAAAACCTCATACACTGCAAAATGGATTCGGTTCTGAGAGCTTATATTAATAATGTTATATCTAGCGATGTCGTAAGCGAGGACTGGCCTGATGGTTATTTGAAGATACTGGATTCTTACCTTGGTGCAATTCCTGATACTTTTAATTATGAGGATGAAGTATATGCACCGCAGGACTTTGCTGAAGAACTCGGTTTGAATATGGATGACTATGTGTTAGTTACATCATTTATCCACCATCCCTGTTACTCAAAATTTATTCTTGAAATACCGGATAACTGGTCATGGGGAGAAGTATATAATGTTACTCTTGACGATCTGATTGAGATAATTGACAGTGCGGTCTACAAAGGCTTTACGGTTTTGTGGTCTACCGATAACAGTGATAAGGGATTTGCATTTACAAGCGGACTGGCTATTGTTCCTGAAATTTATTACGGGAACATGACCGAAGAAGAACGTGCAAACTGGGATACTTTGCCACAGGAAATTAAGGATAAGAAATTATTTGACTTTGATAGCCCCGGTCTGGAAAAGTCTGTTACCGGTGAAATGAGGCAGGAAGGTTTTGATAATTATACAACAACAGATGATCATGGTATGCACATTGTCGGACTGGCTGAAGACCAGAACAAAACCAGGTATTATTATGTAAAGAATTCATGGGGAACAAATAATGTCTACAATGGATATATGTATGTTTCAGAGCCATATGTGAAATACAAAACAATATCAATAATGCTGAATAAAAATGCCATACCGCGAAGAATATCCGCAAAATTGAATATTGATAAGTGAACCCTGAACATATATAATCAAATTAAAGAATATGATAGAGCCCGCACGTGTAAGACGGCTTATATATTATCAACATAAATAAAACAGACTAAAGGAAGAACAGACCATGGAATGTAAAAAGGTAACAAATATGCAATATTGTAACTGCACTTTTTCATGCGGTAAAAAAGGCACATGTTGTGAATGCATACATTATCACAGAAGGATGGGACAGCTACCTGCCTGTTATTTCCCGGTAGATTATGAAAAGACGGGTGACAGGGATATAGAAAGCCTTATAAATTTATACAACAGACGGGGCGCGTGGTGGTGACACTTATTTTAAAAAATACATACTTTGTTGAAACCCTGCAAGGACTTTACAAGTTTAATATAATACTTTTTTAATGAGAAGCAGAAAAGTTGGAATATATATGAAAAAGATTCCTGGAAGGGTATTAACATTGCTGTTTTGTTTGGTTTTATTCAGTTTATTTCTGCGCTTTACTACTGAGAGAAACGGATTTTACAACGAGTTTAAATTAAAAAACAGGAAAACTGACCCCCCGTTTTTAGCAGCTCCGGAGAAATGGGTTGACTCAGTATTTAATTCACTTTCTTCTTCGGAAAAGATTGGGCAGTTAATGATGGTAGCAGCTTATACCAACAAAAACGAGTATCACGAAAAAGAAATAAGGCGGCTGATACAAAAGTACAATATAGGAGGATTGATAATTTTCCAGGGATGTCCGTATAAACAGGCAAAACTGACCAATGAGTATCAGTCTCTGGCTAAAACTCCGCTCTTAATTGCGCTTGATGAAGAATGGGGCCTGGCAATGCGCCTTGACAGCACTA
>CAZOLY010000178.1:2225-6637 GCA_964580815.1 uncultured Bacteroidales bacterium | reverse complement strand
CAGTTGGTTAGAGCACTGGATTGTGGTTCCAGGAGTCGTGGGTTCGAATCCCATCTTCCACCCGAAAAAACTCAAAAAAATAACCGGCACCCTTGATTATTGGTCAATTGCAAGTGCCGGTTTTTTAATTCCTAATCTATTAATAGCTTCCTGATCGTAGTATTTATCGCAGAATTTACTTCAACATTGAATTTACAGAAATATACCCCGGGGTTGAATCCTTCCGTAACAATGCGTATTTCATGATCTCCCGCATTAAGTCTGCCCATATACTTCACCAGCAGCCTGTTTCCTGAAGATGTATAAATTTCAATCCATACCCTGGAGGCTTCATCAAGCTCAAGGCGGGCATATGTTAATCCCTTGCAGGGATTAGGATAAAGTTTTATTTTATCTGATACCGACCTGGTTAAAATTGAACTCCCTTCCCCGTGGAAAGATTTTACAAGTTCAATGCCGCTGCCTGTTTCGAGGTCCCGTGTATATTCCATATCTGAAGTGTTATTCCAGTGCTCATGAACACCAAGGCTTCCTATAGGGGAACCCGTGTTGTCAGGATCGTATGTTATACCGGCAGGCCACCAGTCGGAGCTCGCTGCCTGGTGCAGATAATCGTCTATAGCACTAAACTGCACATAGATCTCACGGGGAGGATCAGCATCCAAATCCTCGACCTGGAATTCTTTCTGCATAATATCAAGACATACCGATTCAATGGCTACAGGATCGAGGGATGCAATGATGGATGATGACCAGTCATTATTAAATGGTGCAGTTTGAAATTTTGTCGGCGGGTAATGTTCATAAGATGTGCCCCACAGCGCGTCCATAAGGAATACCAGCGTGTTTCCTCCAAGGTATTTGCTGGCCATTAAATCTACCATAACACGGTACATATTATATTCGCCGCGTATAGGGGACTCATAGCTTTCACGGTGTAATCCGGGATGCAAATGATCGGCACCCCCGCGGCTGTTATTTCCGAAATGGTTCTTGGCAAAGAAAGTCACCCCTCCCCAGCGGTGGCCCTTAAATGCCGGAATATTAAGGAGGTAATCGGCATTGCTTACGCAGTCGACAAGGTCATCCGTTATTGCTGCTGTCATAACAGTTCCTTCGTCAGAATAATGGATCGTCTGCATTGCATCTTTGGTTACTACCTCTCTCCCTTCCATGCCCCACGATGATGACACTATATAATGCACATCGGGAAAACCGGCCGACCATTTCTCGTAGCAATGGTTAAACATCATGGTATAGGGGTCGCCGACACTTATCATATCCTGTGGCACACCTGCCTTATTTACCAGCTGGTCAAGCATCGCATAAACCACCTGCGGCGATGCGTCAACATTGCCGTAGTCGGCGTTATCAGGAATGTTTCCATCCCAGTCCGTTGTCCATGCATGCACCGAGTTAATTTTAATAAAAATCTTTTCTCCTGATGCATAGTCTACCGCTCCTTTCCCGTGGTTTTTGTTAAAGAATATAAATATGGAATCCCATGCCCCGCTGTCGCTGTCAGTCCCCGTAAGAAGCTGCAGAGCCTCGGAAACCATATTGTTCACTACTGCCTGGTTGCAGTTCTTATCAAGAAAATAACCGTCTCCATAACTGTCGGGATCACAATTTTCGTTTGTTGAAGAAGGATTATGTACCCATACTACACGTCCCGGAAAAATACCTTTTGCTTCACCAATGGGAGAATTTGGCCCCAGGGGGTCTGAAAATGTGGATTTGACGGCAGTATCTGCCCTGGCCGTGGTATTGTTTTTCACCATTGCCCACGCTGCAAAAAGTACTGCAGCCAGCAGGATAAAAACCCCGTACCTGAACTGCCTGGCCCTGAAAGTGCTCACTGCCCTACGGAAAAATACCACCGACCCTGCCAGTGATAATAAATAGGCTATAAAAGAATAAGCTATCGGGATGGTTGCTTTCATACAGGGATACCTTACCCTGCCGGGTTTTGGTATAACCCTTATCAGAAACCACAATACCGAAAGAATGCCGGCTATAAAAAACAGTATCTTATAAAAACCTTTAGGCTTCCTTAATCCTGTTACCTTACCTGTAACCGGACAGGTTTTTAAAAACGGAAGTAAAACTTTCACGATCCTGGGTTTAATTTCCATCTAAATTAACAAATGATAATTTAAAAATTCCGCCCCTCTGTCAATACTTATCAACATGTTCAATATCAATACTATCAGGAAGTATGCCCAGTGTAATAATAAAAAAGGAAAAAAGAAACATTAACAATATCATCTTTGTTTTCATAGCGCATAAAAAATACTTAATTTATCAAACTTAATAAGAATTTCATCAATTATTGTATCCAATTATAAATTTATACGTTTAAGTAGTTAACATGCTCTAAATCTAAATTAATGTATATGAAGGATCTAATAATTGAACCAACGAACAAGACGCCTTTAGTCGAATTTCATACCAATGGCAAGCTCACGTTAGCCGGCAATTCCTTTCCTGAGAATGTCAGGGATTTTTACGGACCTGTGATATCCTGGGTGGATGAACTGGAAACTGATGAGATTACGCTCGACTTGATAATGGATTATACTAATACAGCTTCAGCAAAAGTACTTCTTGATATGCTGAGAAAATTTGATATTACCACCAGGTTTAAAACTGTAAATATTAACTGGTATTATGAAGAAGATGATGAAGATACGCTGGAAGCAGGGAAAATACTCGAAGATATACTTACTCACTCAACCTTTAAATATGTTGAGTATGAAAAATCAGCCAGAGAATAAATAAATTTTAACATCCTTTAAAAAAGCTCCTTGTTTCGGGAGCTTTTTTTTGTATGTATATTTTAATAATATTGTTAATATCCGCAGTCTCAATCTGTAAGTCCCCGTTTTACTGGCAATCGGACCAATATTACCTGTTGATAAAATAATTTGCTTCCATAGGTTATAAATGCCTAAAATTGCATAACGAAATTTTTGATTAGCCCTGCTAATCAATCAAGTAGGTTTCATAATGGGGTTAATAATTAGGTTGGAAAAGGCTCCGGGCTCTCGTCCGGAGCTTTTTTAAACATTAAGATGAAAAGATTGGCAGTCCGGATTTCCTGTATACTGGAAATTGCAATTATATTTGTTGGTCTGCCCCTGTTATACAGGTTTGATTATATACCGGTTCATAAATTCATCCCCCTTTTATTAGTATTCCTGGTCTACCTAATCTGGCTATTGAGAGATAAAACTTTCAGCAAGAAAATATTCGGCTTCAACTCATTCAGAAACTGGACTCCGTTGGCAATACGGATGGCATTGTTCTTTGTGGTTTGCGCCGTAACAGTACTTATATTTATGCCCCGGGACATTTTTATCCTTCCAAGACAAAATCCCTTGCTGTACTTGCTGATTTTTATTTTTTATCCTTTATGGTCAGCATATCCGCAGGAATTGATTTACAGGGCATATTTCTATCACAGGTTCAGCCCGGTTTTTAAAAATGAAAAATTGTTAATAATAATTAATGCATTACTATTTTCGTTCTCACATATAATTTTTAATAACTGGATTGCCGTTATCCTGACTTTTTTCGGGAGTCTTTTATTTTCGTATACTTACAAAAAAAGCAATTCCCTGTTGGTAACATTCATTGAACATGCCCTTTATGGTAACATTATTTTTGCTGTCGGACTTGGCAAATTTTTCTATTTACCTGTAAACTTCTAGGTTATTATGAGGTCTGCTCCCTGTTAATGACCTTTTTTATTCCATCCCGTTTTCAAAATCTATTTCATTAACTTCCTCATCACGCTTCTGTTGCTTGTAGTTATTGAGCCTGTATGTAAGGCTAAGTACCACTACCTGCGGTTCCCTGGTAAACCTGTTATGTGTATATAAATCTTCGCTTGTCGTTGTAAATTCGAAATTCCTTGTCTTGAAGATATCTCTTGCCTGCAGCGTAAGACTTAACCTTTTCTTCATAAAATCCTGCCTTATTGCGGCATTGACATCATAAAAAGCTTTCCTTTCACCTTGCGCAGTAACGGAGGGCCCTGCATAAGATCCGGTAAGCTGGAGCCTGGTTCCCCATTGAAACTTGAATGTGGAATTTATCCTCATATTCCATGTGTTTTTTACCTGCGAAATATCCTCTTCCAGTATCTCTCCTTTAATATGGTAATTAAAAAAGTTAAAACTTGTGTTCAGGTTCCACCACTTATATAATTCAAGGTTCGCCATTACCTCGGTACCCAGGGAAAAATCCTTGCTTAAATTATCCATTGTATGAATCAGTACGTTTTCGGTTGTTGTGGTATCCAGCAATCTTATCCTGGTAATCTTATCGTTGGTCTGCCTGTAATATGCCTCAATAGCAATAAAGGATTTTCCAAATTGTTTTTGAAAGTTCAGCTCATAGGAATCCGT
>CAZOLY010000178.1:0-2125 GCA_964580815.1 uncultured Bacteroidales bacterium | reverse complement strand
TAGCAATAAAGGATTTTCCAAATTGTTTTTGAAAGTTCAGCTCATAGGAATCCGTTAATTCAGGTTCCAGATTCGGATTACCAATTCTCAGATTCAGCCTGTCTATATAGCGGGTAACCGGATTAAGAACCCAGATCCTGGGTCTCTCTATCCGGCGGCTGTAACTTAACAGCACCTGGTTATTATTTTTTAGCTGCTTGGTTAAGTGTACGGTAGGGAAGAGCATTAGGCGGTTATATGTATACTCCTCGCCCGAAGTCAGCTGTTTAATTACTCTGTCCGTATACTCCAGTCTCAGCCCCAGCTGGTAATCTATGCCTATAATTTTGCTTGAATACAGTCCGTAAACTGACTGTATGTTTCTTGATAATTCTATATCATTGGAAAATTCACTATTAATCAACCATTCATTCTGATCATAATCATAATCTTCAAATACAAAATCCGTTTTATTCATATCTATCCTGGACTGGTATCCTGCTTCAATTTTCCCGTTATTAGCAAACGGCTTAACGTAATCGGCTTTGATCCTCAGCTCATTTTCTGCCTCATCCTGACTTGAACGCTGCCTTAAGGTTCCTATGCCGATAGCACTTGCCGTATCTTCCCGCGTATCGCTGGTATTTATGCCCTCGTTTGTATTGTAATAAACCGATGCCAGTAATTGCTGTCCCAGCTGGTCAAATTTGATCTGGTAATCAAGATTAACGCTGTAATAATTATTGTCGACTTTAAACATATCACTGCTGTTGTACCATTGATCTGTGAAGGCAGGATCAGAGTACTCATGGTATTTTGAAGACTGGCTTCTTGTAAAAGATCTGTTACCAGTGTTGCCTGAAAGTGTAAGTGAATGTTTTTCATTGATATTATAATCAAAGCCTCCCCTGAATTCCAGTCCCTCCCGCCTGAACTCCCTGTCACCGTCAGAGTTAACATAGAATATTGTATCACGCAAATAACTTTCCCTGTCCATAAGTCCGGTTCCGCTGAACTTCCTGTCATCAAAATTCAGCCCTCCGAAAAAATTAATATTACCTTTCCTGTAATTTAACAGGAAATCTGTGGTATATTTTTCTTTAGTGCCTATTGACGCATTAAATATCCCCCCGAATCCGCGCTGTTTCTCTTTTTTCATTAATACGTTAATAATGCCCGCCATTCCGTCGGGATCATATTTTGCAGAAGGATTTGTAATAATCTCTATGCTTTGTATGCTGCTTGCAGGTATCTGCTGCAATGCATCATTTCCTTCCAGTATGCTGGGTTTGCCGTCGACGAGGACCCTGAAGTTGGAGCTTCCCCTTAGAGTAACATTACCCTCCACATCAGTCTGTATTGAAGGTGTATTTTCCAGTACATCTACGGCAGTGCCTCCTGCAGAGCTTACATCCTCGCTAACGGTTATCACCTTCCTGTCAATTTTATACTCAACGCGGGGCCTGTCAGCTGTCACTTCCACTGCCTCAAGAGAAGTATATGCCGGTTCAAGCTTTATCGTCCCCAAATCAATTATTTTACTACCTGGAGTAATTCTTATTTTTGATACCCTTGACTTTTTGTATCCTATAAAACTCAGTTCAACATAAAAGAATCCATAAGGCAGTTCATTCACGATAAATGAGCCATCCTCACCTGTAATGGTGCCGGTAACAATGGATGAGTCCCTCTGGTTATAAACAACAACAGTCGAATATTCGATAAACTGATTACTAACCTGGTCCTGTACCTTCCCTGTAATAATCCCTTCTTTGGGCATGTTTCCTGAACCCGGGTACCCCTGTGGGGCCTGAGCAAAAGAAATATATGCCGATAACAGCAGCACCGGCAAAAAAGTATATTTTCTCATAAATCTATCCTTTCTGACATTAAAACAAATATATACCCGTTAGACAACTTTTCAATCAAAAACTTGCATATAAAGCTAGCAACAAATACTCTCCCGGCCATCAAAAAATAAAAAATATTTGCCGCTGACCGGTCCTGATTATTTTTCATATATGCCCGCATTTTTATCCATTACATGTGAGTTATCCATATTATTTGTTAAAAATTACTATCTAATTGCGGTGATAAGCAAATTATTACTAACTTTATACTTCATTAACATTAACAATAATCACTA
>CAZOLY010000177.1:0-6665 GCA_964580815.1 uncultured Bacteroidales bacterium | reverse complement strand
TTGCGGAGGGCCAACCTCGTCACATATATAAGTTACCAACCCCATGCCATAATTTGGAACTACAAGTTTTGAAGGAGTTGTGGCCATAATAACTTCGGCTCCCGGAGCTGTAGCATCAGGCCCATAGGCAGAAAAAGGGCCCTGGTACAATCTATCAGTTATTGCAGGAGATGGCCCAAAATTATAATTATCCCAGTTATGAGGTGGAATTCTGGCACTTGCTGTTTTCAAGCCAACACCCGCCAGCATTCCAACTAATCCGGTTGTTTTCAGAAAAGATCTTCGTCTCATGAAAATAATAATTCAAACAATAATAGTAACAAAAACAGGAAAATAATATACATATTCTATTCCGGATAATAAAAAGTATTAGCCAGTTTTGGAATTACTAAAAATGCTGTCCGTATAAAACAGACAGCATTTTTATATTTTTTATCCAGGCTTTTCTCTACTGAAAACTAAACATTTTAACATGCTCCAATGGTTCTGCATTAATTGGCGGCAATGCACCGGAAGTTTCCGACCAATCTTCAGGCTGTGCCCAAAAATAAATTCCAATTTCATTAGCAACAACCGGATTTTTCATTAGTGAAGTTTCAATAACGAATTCTATCTCAGTGCCTCCAACAACACCCGAAGTCTCAGTAATATCACCATTTTCCTCATCCGCTGTAATCTCATCTTCCCATGGCCAGCCCTGATCGACATCTGCACCGTATGCATAAGTAGCACACCATTCCCAATCAACACCATATTCAAATTGGTACTCTGCACCATCAGAAGCATAACCAGAATATATACCACGCCATCCGGTAGCTGTATCACCATCAGCATTAATCATAATCTGAACTACGGGAAAATCTGCATCCATCTGACCTTTTACATAAATATAAAGTTTCGACAAAGATGCTTCTGATGTTACTTTTGCTTCAACCAGGGTTCCTGAAGCATCTCCATAACCACCGTAAAAACTTTCTACTGCATCCCAATCGCTGAAATCTCCATCGATTGTTATTGCAGGCCATTCTTTCACCACTGAAATTGTTACTCTTTTTGTCTCCTGGCCTCCCTCACCTATGGCTGTAAGCCTTACATCATAATCACCGTAAGCAGCATATTCATGAACAGGATTCACTTCTTCGGAAGTAGTGCCATCATCAAAATCCCATTCGTAAGAAGTTGCATTTGTAGATGAATTAGTAAAGGTGACAGTTTTGTCATTAATCTCGTAAGTAAAATCCGGAGTAGGTTTTGGCTTACTCTCATCTTTCTTACAAGATACTATTGTTAATACTCCCAATGCAACAATGGTCAGTATCACAAAAAATAGTCTATTTTTTTTCATTAGTACAAATTTTAAGTTTATAATTTAATTGTTAATTACTTTGTAATCTGGCTTCAAAATTTAATGAACCACTAATCAATAATTTTCAAATTATCACTAATGTACAACGCATTTAATAATATTATGATTTAACAGTATAAATATACGAAAGTTTTTAAAATATACATACCTTTTATTTAGTTATTTTTATATAAATTATCTTTCGTATGCTTATATTACTATGAATACACAAACACAGTTTACAATTTTACAATGCAATAATTAACATAATAGTATAGATAGCTATTTCTAATATAACAATCTAAGCATGCCAGTTTCACCTTGTATATCATGCGCAAATAAGGAAATGGAAAGCACCCCGCTTTCCTGGTTATAGTCCGATTTTACTATTTTTAAATTCGGGTTTCCTGATTCAATTCTCTGTGGATTTAAGCAATAAATCTTAACTTCCTGCATACCATAAACTCTTAACTCAATAGTTTTCTCCATTTTTGTATCGGTAACCTTATAAACATTATAGGTACCGTCATTAAATACCATAAAAGGCATTTTCTCTGCCGATAATTCATAATTAAGAATATACTTCTCTTGTTTTAAAACCGGAAGATAGAGATATCCATATCCTTCATCCTCATAATAACATGAAATCGGTCCATTATTAAGACTAGCTTGTGATATATGCTCTTCATCATTCAATTTTACTTTCAGTACCATGTTTCCAGGGATATTATACTTATAGTATTCAGATGGCATGTTGGAATTGTCTAATTCAACCCATCCGGGTTTGACCTCATGAACATGAGTATATTTTTTATACAGCCACTGAGAATAGAATTGCTCTGTATTTTTAGCAATATACCTGTCGGGTGTAGCCTGGACCATTTTGTAATAATCAATCCAGTTATTACTTGTTTCTTTTTGTAAAAAATCATCCTGAGCCAGCCAGTTACTCCAGTGTGATTCAATTATATCTGATTCCTGCCCGGCAATATCCACTGTAGGAACAGAAGACAATGCGTACCACTCATTTCCATAGTTAAGTCTGTTTACCACAACTACACCGTTATCAAAACCTCCCCCATTGGCACCTTCAGGAGGATTTAATTCCCTAATCTCATCAAACAGCGTATTCACATATTTTACACCTGATTCGGACATTAATTTACCGGTACTATACTCCCCTTCCGGATTCCAGTAATATCCATAAGCACACGGAACAAAACTTTCCGGAAAAGAATGCCCGTTTTCAGCGCTAAGTCCATATTGCGCCATAATATCTTTGAAACACTGAATGTGCTCTTTCATACTTTCTTCCGGCCAGGGATGATCGTCTTGAGTACAATACCATTCAGCACGTTTTTTTTCTCCATTAACCCAATATTCATGACCTACTCCATGTAAACCAAATTCCAGATATGCAGCATTGTTTTTAACATAATTCATTATATCAATTTGTTCCTGACTTATATTACCGGCATTATCCCACTCACTTCCCTGCCAGGTAGTTGAAGGATATTTGGCCAGAATATTTTCCCTGTCCATTTCAGCCAGTACAAATAAGCCTTGTATACGAACTCCCACAGCTTTTCCCACTTCAACAACAGCCTGGTAATTTTTGATATCCATTTTCCTGTCTATACCAATTCTGTATGGCCCCTGATTGTCAATATCTCCGGCATCATTTCCAATATTCCATGCTATATCATCAACTGCAAATGCAAATGCCCGGGGAAAAATAATCTGTGAATCCTGCGCACCCAAGAAGCTTAATGTAAAAAGCAGAATAAATAGACTTGTTGCCGTATTTTTCATATTCCAAATAATTTGAATTAGTTTCGTCTGCACTTCTTTCCCGGATTTCAAACTTCATGTATTTACTCCGGAAAAACCTCTAATAAAAGAAACTGATTGAATTCTGCATATATTTTAGCACCAACGCCATTAACCGTTCCCAGTTCAGTATCATTATAATAGTCTCTTACATGGTACTTTTTATCTTCTAATCCGCGTAATTCAACCATACCTTTCCAGTTCTTACCGTAAAAAGCATAAAACATTGTATCGGATTTAACGATAACATGAGTTTCTGGTTTATCATACCCAATGTCATATAAATTGCCAAGATATTTTTCTTTAGAAAGCATTTTTTCATTGTAAAGGTTGAACCACTTCTTCCATATTTTTTCCTTTTCGGGAGTTAGCAGGAAACTCCGGGACTGGGCCGGATTATCCTTTGGCCAGGTAAATTTTGTTCCTAACACAGCACCTACACCAAATGAACTTGCGAAATCGGTTCCATTATCGCTTATTTCAACATGATCGCCGTAGTAGGCTGTTTGAGGCATAATAGCTTTATAGGTTTTTCCCTTGAGCCTGATTTGCCAACTACTTTCCGGATCGGATGAAACCGCCTGGTTTATATAAGGCATGTTATAAAAAGACATGCATGTACCGCAGGGACAAATCTCTATTACTGCATTTGGTTTAATTTCACGGGCGGTCTTATAAATCATTTTAAAGAACTCCGGTAACATCTCAATCGACTTTTCGGGATATTCCAGTGGGCGGGTCCAATTGTAATCAGCCGGAACTGCATTCAAGTGCTGCCCATCAATTTTCAGGCCATCAAACCCCCAGTCTTTCAGAAACATCTCAACTGTTTCTTTTGTATATGCAATAGTTGCTTCACTGGCAGGAGACATATAATAACTATCCCACCATGTTATATATTGAGGTGCTCCATCTTTATTAATCAATAATACATCAGGATGTTCCTCAATAACTTTACTGCCAGGATCTGCAGCAAGTGGCGCCCACCACAGCTTGGCTTTTAATCCATAAGAATGAATAGCGTCAACCATTTTTTTCATATCCTTTTCGCCCCCCGGAAATCGTTTAGTATCAACCCGCCAATCACCTTCGGCAATTTGATAACCATCGTCTATAACTGCCCATTTTATTCCCAGTTCTTTAACTTTTGGCAGAGTATTGATAATTTCATCCATCGTAAATTTTCTTTCGTATCCCCATCCACACCATATGCTTTCGAAGGCATCATCTTCTCTTTCAGCAAAATCAATTCCGTTCTTTTGCATAAATTCTGAATAAAGCTGAAGAGAAGAATAGTAATCGCCGGTATGAACAGAAACAAACGTATTTAAAGTATTAAGTGTATCTCCAGTATTAAGTTCAAAAGGAGAATCGTATTCCTTTTTAAGCCCAATCTGTGCATAATCTGAATATTTATCGAAATCTACCGGCAACGATATTTCTTTAGGTACTAACTCAACATGACCAATGGCTATACCGCCATCTTTTCTCCAGATATCCGTAACAGGAATACCTCCGCCATAATCTGAATCGTTCATTCCCATGAAATTTTCCTGATAATATCCTGGAGTGACAGGCTTTACCCAGTCATCCCGGTTGGCAGAAGAACTACCTTGAAAAGCCCAGAATCCCGGTGACTCTTTCTGGGCTAAAATTCTATAATTATGGTTTATCCATTTATTTACCAGCAAATCCTGTTTCCCACAATTAATATAGCTAACATCAAAAAAAGCAATATCAGGGTATTCAGAATAAGTCTTTACAGAAATAATTTTAGCCAGACAAATATCATGTTCACGAAATTCACCTTTTAGAATTGTTTCTTTACCTGCACCAAATTTTCCCTCCAGACTATGCGATGTAACTTCATAGACTTTAAACCTATCGGTTTGAAAGTTTTTAGTCTCCAAATATTCAGACAATTGAAAGGATTCATTAAATACATCTGTATTGCCCGATAAAGATTTAACCTTACTATACAAGTTGTTATCAAATTCTATTTGCAAATTTCCACTTTTTATTACTACGGTTTTACTGCAAGAGACAAAGCCAGCAGAAATAATTAATAGAAATACAATTTCCTGAATTTTTATAATTTTCATATCATTTTGAATTTAGAATTATTAATGCATTCTCCTTATATATCGCAAAAGGAACAGCAATAATGGTATCTGTTTTAACATAATAAATAGTATATGTTATTATTGACAAATTACTTTCAGTTTGTTTTGTATTAATTCCTGGACCCGGAAAGTTGCTTTAGGAAATACAACTCTAAGATCTATTTCATCCGTATTACACAAATCTTCTCTTAGTTTTTGCATAAAAGCATTCTTAGTCTCAGTGGCAAGATTAATTTTGGTAATTCCATTCTTGATTGCATTTAAAAGCATTTCGTTTGGAATCCCGGAACTACCATGCAACACTAAAGGAGTTGCGATAGTGGATCTGATTTTACTTAAAAGCTGTATATCAAGCTTGGGACTTTCTTTGTAAAATCCATGTGCTGAGCCTATGGACACTGCCAATGCGTTTACACCCGTCTGCTCAACAAAGAATTTTGTATCATCAGGCTGTGTAAATCCAACATTTTCCTGGCTTTGATTAAGCTTTGCAATATAGCCCAGTTCGGCTTCAACATTTGCACCATATTTTTCTGCCAGTCTAACGGCTTCTTTTGTTATTTTGATGTTCGTTTCCAGAGGTAATTCACTTGCATCAATCATAACAGAATCGAAACCGGCATCAAGACATCTTTGCACCATATTAATACTACTTCCATGATCCAAATGCAACCATCCCTCTACACCAGAAACTTTTAATGCTGTTTTAGCCATTTGGGCAGCTAAATCGAGACCAATATAATTTATTGAGCTTTCTGAAAGCTGTAAAATTATAGATGCATTCTCTGCCTTTGCCCCATTAATAATTGCATTCAGAGTCTCAAGGTTATAAAAGTTAGCAGCCAGTATAGCTTTTTTCTCCTTTCTAAGTTCAAGTAATTTATCTTGCAGTTTCATCTTATATTGTATAGTTAAATTTCTCTCTTGCAACTTTTTTTACGTTATCATATGTTTTAAAAGCCGAGGTTCCCCCTGCACCAGTTGTATTTATGGCACCAGATAATGCTGCAAATTCAAGGCATTCGGGAAGAGACTTTTTATTTGTATAATTATACATAAAGCCGGCATTAAAACTATCACCAGCTCCAATAGCATCTTTAATGTTTTCATTCAAAAATGCTTTTTGTACCACTATTTTTGTTTTATCCCACATAATCGCACCATTTATACCATTTTTAACAACCACAACATTGCAGAAAGGTTTAATTGCTGAAATGGCATCCTCTATAGTTGAAGTAGAAGTTAATTGTTTTAATTCGCTTGCATTGGGAAGAAAAACATCGACATAGGGCAATAAACTTTTTAAATCAATATCCCATTTTTCATGAGGATCCCATTGAGGATCAAAAGATGTTGTCATGCCCAAT
>CAZOLY010000176.1:0-6795 GCA_964580815.1 uncultured Bacteroidales bacterium | reverse complement strand
TCATTTCTAAAAAAAAGGATCGTTATAAATGCAGCATACTATTCCAAAAAGATCAGCAACCTTATAATTCAGCGTAACATTCCTTACTATTACGGAGGAGGGAAACAATTCCTGAATATCGGTGAGATATCGGTCAAAGGTTTGGACATTGGAATGGAAATATTTCCCTTGATAACCAAAAATTTTGCCTGGTATATTCAATATAATTTTTCCAGGTCAGAACAAACTGTAACTGAATTACTTGAAGGGAAAAGCATGTCATTTATTGATTATGATGTTCTTGTGCCTGATTTTATTATTGAGGAAGGGGAACCGCTTGGCAATATATACGGGTATAAAAACCTGGGGAAATGGACACTTGAAGATGAACTGGCAGAGGATAAGCATTATGTTGAGAAATACGAAATGAAATACCTCGATGCTGATACAAATAGCAGGCTGAATGAAAATGACAAGGTTATCATAGGAAATTCAATACCCGATTTCACATGGAATTTGTTCACTTCTTTTAAATACAAAAATTTCAGCCTGGATCTTTTATGGTATGCAGCTATAGGAGTAGATAAATTCAATTCCACAAGGGCAGCCACCATAATGACCGGTAACAACCGTGAGATCAATAGTTATATTGCAGACAGCATATCGGCAATGAGGGCCAAATATTTTTACGAATCATCGGTTTTTGTCGAAAATGCGGATTTTATAAGATTAAAAACGTTTTCACTAATCTATGAGCCTTCAAAGAAAATCATTGATAAAATCAGCCTGAGGTTCTCGCTTAATTTTGAAAACCTATTAACTATTACAAAATACAAGGGTTATGATCCCGAAGCAACCATATTTACTGATAACAACTTTTCGGATAATTCCATTGACCGCGGTTCCTATCCTAATCCGAAAGCCGCATATGCAGCAATAAGTTTAAAATTTTAGAGCCATGAAGAGGATAGTTATTATTTTTCTGCTTTTACTCTTTGCTATGGGCTGCGAAAAAATCCTGCACACCGAAGATACCTCAATCGGGGAAATTGAGGATTATGACGGACTGCTATCGGCGGCAGGAGGAGTATACGGGAAACTGACAAAAACTGTGCGTGAAATCACTTTTTATAAAGTAAATCTGAAAGGTGATGATCTTAATTTTTATGATCCAAATTACGAAGAGTATTATACAAACGAACCGCATTGTGCTGAAGACCGGGTTATCAGCATGGAAATTGTCTATACATGGCGCCGGCTTTACCAGGTTATTGCATCGGCCAACAATATATTATGCCAGGTTGAACCAGATTCGACAAATAGCGGCCCTATAAATGAAGTCCTTGGTGAAATATACCTGATAAGGGCTTACTGCTATTTCAGGCTAACGCGCACCTATGGGAGGATTCCCCTGGTTGTTAACACGGATATAGACTATAACCTGCCGAAGGCGTCCTTCGGGGAAATATACGAATTTATTGAAGGTGATCTTAAAACAGCAGGGAACCTGCTTCCTGAAAATAACAACTCGGCAAGGATACCTTATGTAACACCTCACCAGGGGGTAGCCAAAGCTATACTGGCAGAATTGTATCTAAGCTGGGCAGGTTACCCGGTAAAGGATATTTCAAAATATACCCTCGCCGCCAGGGAAGCGGGAGAAGTGATTAACAATGCTGACTTTTATGGTTTCGGACTTATGGATGATTTTGCTGATTTATGGGACCGTGCACATCTGTATAATACAGAATCGGTACTTACTATTTTTTTTGCCGATCCTGCCAGTTCAACAATACTGGATGAAGTAAACATTGCTTATACGGGTTTAGCGTGCAGCGATGAGAGTTTTTGCGTTTTTGGTTCTACTATTATGGAGACACCTGATTTACCATGCGTATGGCTTTGGTTTTACGCTGCAGAAATTAATTTCTTTAATAATTATCCCCAGAGCTACCGTAAAGAAGTAACATTTCTTACAAACATCTATGTTCCTGATGAATATCCTTATTATCCCCAGATAGATACGGGATATTTTCATATCGATACCGTTGGTACATGCAGCAGGATAGCTTACAGAAAATTTTTCTACGACCCTTTTGTTGCAGATACTATGCAGTTTGACAGGTCTAGGTATTGTAGCCTTTATTTCGGTGACCAGAAAGTATACCTTTTCCGGTATACCCATACACTGCTCACCTATGCCGAAGCTATGGCACGTTCAGGACAACTCAACGGGCAGGCTTATGAGTGTGTGAACCGGATAAGGAGAAGAGCCAGGCAGCTTGATTTATATTCACCGTCGGCATACGACCTGCCACAAGGTTTATCACCTGAAGCATTTGCGGATTCGGTAGTGTGGGAGAGGGCATGGGAGCTGTGCGGCGAACCTGAAGGCCGCTGGTTCGACCTGGTACGGCTTGAAAAGGTGGAAGACCTGCCGCAGCTGCGACATCCGGAGGAAGGAGGTCCGCCCTATACGCCAATTACCAGGAGCTATTATTTTTTCTCCATCCCCGGAGCTGATCAGAATCTTAATCCTAACCTGGGTGAGTAACTTTAATCATTGAACAAGATTCCGTTAAAATTGTTTTATAAGCTGTAAAATAAATGTGCCTGACATTTTTGAATAATATTCAGCTGCAGAATTTCAATAAATAGATATACTATGAACTTACAGCCGGAGAAATCATTTAAGTATGATACTGTCCAAAAGGTTTCTAAAGAAAGGATTATAAAAGATTATGAAATATTAAAACAATTTCAGCCTATGCAGCAGGTTTTGCAGGCGTTGCCTTATTTTGCCCTTATATTGAATGAATACAGGCAGATTATTGTTTCAAACCAGAAATTTTTAAAAGACTATGTTAAATCCCAGGCAAAATATTTATTTGGCAGGAGGCCTGGTGAAATTTTTCAATGTGAGCATGTTGATAAGGAAACCGGTGAATGCGGAACCTCAGAAAGTTGCGTGTACTGTGGTATTTTTAATGCAATAAAGGAAAGTCATACAAAGAATAAACCGGTAACAAGGGACTGCCGGATCACCTCCATGAAGTCCGGTACTCTTGTTGCTTATGATTTCAATGTGAAATGTGTCCCTTTAAAAATAGACGGACAGATATTCTATTTTATGACATTAATTGATATAAGTCATGAAAAACGCAAAAATGCAATAGAGAGAATATTCTTTCATGATGTTATTAATCTTGTAGGAAATTTAAAAGGTATAATTAATGTTTTAACTGATGATGATTATCTCGAAGAAAGGGGAGAATACATGGAAATTCTTGCCAGTATCGCAGAGCAATTGGCTGAAGAAATTATATCGCAACGTGATCTTTTGGCAGCAGAGAGCAAAAACCTGGTTGTAAATGAACAGGAAGTTGACTCACTGGAATTAGTCAATTCTGTAATAGAGAATACTATGTTTATCGAAAACAAAAAAAGATGTAAAATATCAGTAGGTTATGACAGTTCGGATTTTTTATTCCGCACCGATCCTGTCCTTTTAAAAAGGATAATGATAAATATGATGAAAAATGCCCTGGAAGCGTCACAACCTGACAGCAATGTAGTTATTGGCTGTAATAAGAAAAACGGCAAGGCACATTTCTATGTGCATAACGATAACTATATACCGGCAGATATCCAAAAGCAGATATTTCAGCGTTCATTTTCAACAAAAGAAATAAACAGGGGACTGGGAACTTACAGTATGCGGCTTATTGGGGAAAATTATTTAAAGGGTAAGGTATATTTTACTTCTGATAAATTAAAAGGAACGACCTTTTCAATAGATTTGCCCTAAAATTTATTTACAGATTTCCTGAAATCCATATACAGATATACTCTTATTACAGATCTGTGTACTTGCTCCAACCTCATTATCCGGGCAGGCGATAATTAACTTTAAACGGATTCACCCGTTTCGGAAAGTTTTGTCATGCCCTGTGTTTTGTATTTCTGACTATTTGTATCAGCTCACGTGAGGCAGCTTCGGGATTTTCAGCCGAGCAAATGCCTGAAACGACTGCAATACAGTCAGCACCCGCATTTATGACTTCCCTGGCATTGGAGGTATTAATACCTCCTATGGCAATCAGGGTATGCTTTGTAAGTTTTCTTGCCCTTGCCAGACCTTCCAGTCCCCATGGCTTTTCATTAAAGTCAGTTTTTACAGGTGTCGGGAAAACCGGACTTATACTAACATAGTCAACAGCCAGCTTTTCTGACTCTTTGAGCTGATCAATATTCTCGACAGATAATCCGACTATCATGTTGCCCGGAATTATTTTTTTAACCATTCCGAAGGGCATATCTCTTTGTCCGATATGAACCCCGTCGGCTTCAGCAGCCAGTGCAATGTCGATCCTGTCATTTATAATTAGCGACACATTTTGTGGCCCCAGGATCTTCTTTAATTCACAGGCCCTTTCAACGAACTGGCGTGTATCCAGGTCTTTTTCCCTGAGCTGGACAATTGTCACGCCGCCTTTCACCGCCTGTTTTACAATATCAATGATACTACGTCCGCGACTGGCTTTTTCATCGGTGACCAGGTATAATTCATACATTTTCTGAGTCAATTCTTAAAGTTGCCATGAACTCGTCCCTTGAAATATTATGCAGCTTATCAAGAAAATGCATTTGCAGGCTGCCGGGCCCTTCTGACCGGGAAACGGCCAGTTCACCCGCGATGCCCATTATTGCCATTGCACCGGCTACTGCATACTGAATATTTTCTTCTATGCCAATAAACGCACCAATCAATGCAGTTGCTATGCATCCCATTCCTGTTACCCTTCCCATTAAAGGATGTCCATTCATGATTTTAATTATTTGTTTTGACGATATTACATAATCAACTGCACCACTCACACAAATTATACTTCCATATTCCCTGTTAAGTAATTGCCCTGCATGTACTGCATTGTCGGAAGAAAGAATGCTGTCAACACCTTTGGTTTGATGTGTGGTGGAGACAAGTGCCATGATTTCAGAAGCATTTCCCCTGATAGCGCTGAAAGTACCTGCTTCAAGCAATTCTGCAACCACTTTGTTCCGGTATGGAGTGGCCCCGGCGCCAACAGGATCAAGAACAACAGGCTTCTTCATGATATTGGCCTGCTTTAATGCCAGCTTCATTGCACTTACCCACCTTTCGCTCAGCGTTCCTATGTTTATAACCAGGGAGCTGGCTATTTTAACCATATCCTGCACCTCATCTTCAGCATGAGCCATGACAGGTGAAGCCCCTATAGCCAATAATGCATTAGCAGTATTGTTCATAACAACATAATTTGTAATGTTATGAACAAGGGGTGCTTTTTCCCTTATTTTCTCAACAAGTGACCACAGTTCTTCTTTCATACTTTCTACAATATACTTATTATAAATCCGAAACGTATTCCTGCATTTGAGCCCTGCACAACCCAGGGAGTTTCTTCAGCCGGATTGTCTTCCTCAAACACCTTTATTGTCTGATTACCAGCCTGGCCATCATCAACATCAACATTATCCAATGTGTCATCACCATCTACATAGTATTCAACAACTTCATATTCCTTTATTCTGAATGCTACCTGCTGTAAATTCAGTTCGGCAAAAAAACTTAATCCTTGTGTTACAGGAGCTTCAAAACCCAATATACCGATGAGGCCAAGAGCAGGTTTGAATCTATATTCTACTTTATCTTCCATTTTTATATCACCGTTCCAATAAGTAATATAGTATATACCTTCCCTGCTCATGTCAGCAAGGACCAATCCTCCTCCAACACCCGCATAGGGACGGATATTCGCAGTTGTATGTTTAAATACAGCAATACACTGAACCTGAAGAAGTGAAGCTTTATATTTATCAATATCAGGCTCCATTTGATATGCATAGTCGTCTTTATCTTCAAGCACAGGCAGCATGCCGGAATATCCTGCTCCAACACGTAATCCCGCATTTTCACTAATATTTACCTGTATTCCTCCTTCTATTTTTATTCCTTTGCCAATACTCAGGTACTGGTTATCAACGGATGTCAGATCATAGCTATTATTATATACACTGCTTGAGCACCATTCTGTTCCTCCCCTTCCCAATCCATATCCTAAAGACGTATATAAACTTAATCCCTGCGAATAAGATGGTCCGGCTGTCATTACAGTAATAAAGAGAGCTGTTATGAGATAATTAGTAATTTTCATTTATAGGGTCCTCCTGTTTTAGTGGTTGGTTTATTCTTTAATAATACTTATAAGCGATATTTTATTTTTGGTTAGTACCCTGATGGAATAAATCCCAGGCTCAAGGTTATTAAGGTCAAGTTCAATTTGGCGGTGTTCATTGTCAAATGATTGTCTCAGCACAGTAAGTCCCTGCAGATTAATTACTTCTGCTACAATATTATTGAAAGACCCGTTAAAATAAATAGTGACTCTTCCATTAACAGGATTAGGATAAACAATAAATTCATTTTCAGTATTGCTTTCTCTTAATCCGGCAATATAAACATTATGGCAGGCAGATGTATCTGAACATCCGCTTTCAGTTATTATAACCGCATAGTTGCCGCTTGCCTCTGCAGTAAAAGACCTGTTCATTTCTCCTCCCAGCGGATTATAACCGTCATCACAATCAACCCACTGATAATCGGCTCCCCCGGTAACTGCTGTAAGAGTTATACCATCAGCTGTTACGGATACATCTATGCTTGTGACGCCCACATCGGTGATTATTATACTGTCACAACCAGATACTGAGGCCAGCCAGCTTGTATCCGTTACAGGGGCAGTGATGTTGTCCTGTACGCTGCCATCCGGGAAC
>CAZOLY010000175.1:0-6811 GCA_964580815.1 uncultured Bacteroidales bacterium | reverse complement strand
AGCGTTCAATATTTGCCATCGACAACTGGTGTTCAGAATATGAAACCAGGATCCGCAGCCTGGGAGGTATCGGTTTTTTCCTTGGCGGCATAGGACCTGACGGGCACATTGCATTTAACACAAAAGGCTCTGATCATCATTCCCATACACGCCTCACAACCACGAATTTCGAAACCCAGGCTGTAGCTGCTTCCGACCTGGGCGGTATAGAAATATCAAAAAACCGGCTGGTAATAACTATCGGACTTGAAACCATAACATATAATCCTGAAACCGTGGCAATAATAATTGCTGCAGGGGAGGCTAAGGCTCCAGTGGTGAGGGATGCACTTGAGCAGCCACCATCGAACATATATCCGGCCACTGTTTTAAGTAAACTTAAAAATGCACGTTTTTATCTTACAAAAGGAGCAGCATCGTTGCTAACAGACTCAGTTAAGGCATATTACAGCGACGGTGAATGGACGCAGGAAAAGACCGACAGGGCGATAACAGATCTATGCATCAGGCTGGATAAATACGTCCGCCATCTTACTCCCGGCGATCTGAAAAAAGACGCATACTGCCGGTTGATACCCCATCTTAATGAATCTACAGTGAGCTCGGTTTTCGAATCCCTTATAAAAAAGATCGAAAAAGGAATGAAGGGTGAAGAAAACCAGGTTTACTATCATACCGGACCACACCACGATGATATTATGCTGGGAATGCTGCCGCATATACACCGCCTTCTGCGCAATGAATCAAACAAGGCACATTTCTCTATCCTGACTTCAGGTTTCACGGCAATAACGAATCGTTTCATGATCGGGGTACTTGATGATACAAAACGCTTTCTCGACGAGGGACTGATACAAATGACCGGATATCCCGATTTCTTTCAGGCAGGTTACAGGTACAAATGGGATAAGGATGTTTATCATTACCTGATAAAGGTAGCGTCAGGAGAGCCTTACGAATTACGCAGGGGGCTGGCACATCGTGTTGTCCGTTGCATTGTCGAAATTTATAAGGTTGGGAATATTTCGGAACTAAGAGACAGAATTAATGAAATACTGGATGTATTGCGGAAAAGTTATGACGGGGAGAAGAACCCTCCAAAAATTCAAAGGCTCAA
Organism: uncultured Bacteroidales bacterium; assembly: GCA_964580815.1. GTDB lineage: Bacteria > Bacteroidota > Bacteroidia > Bacteroidales > UBA10428. The sequence goes on along the minus strand of CAZOLY010000175.1, from coordinate 5,694 downwards.
AGGTATGATACGGGAGTTTGAAGAAGAGCGTGTATGGGCCTATTTTGGAATCCGGATAAAAAATGTGCACCATCTGAGATTAGGATTTTACACAGGTGATATTTTCACCGGGCATCCCGATCGCAATCGCGATGTACGACCTGTCCTTGCTCAGCTCAGAAAGATTGAGCCTACGGTAATAAGTCTGTCACTCGATCCCGAAGGCAGCGGACCCGATACACATTATAAAGTCCTGCAGGTCATAGCCGAAGCGATAAGGTTCTGGCAGAAGGATAAGGACCTGGCAGACCTGCGAATATGGGGATACAGAAATGTCTGGGACCGCTTTCATCCTGCCGAGGTAAATGTCATTGTACCGGTATCATTAAATGCCATGGGGATAATGAACAATGCTTTTTCTAACTGTTATGTCAGTCAGGTTGAAGCATCATTCCCCGGTTACCGGCATGACGGGAAATTCAGTGATTTAATGCAGCAAATATGGGTTAATCAGTTAAAAACTATACAGTTACTGCTTGGCAAGACATATTTTTACCAGCATGAAAGTCCCAGGATCAGGGCTACCCACGGACTACTATTCTTTAAGGAAATGAGGGTGGATGAATTTATCACTTATGCCCGCCAGCTTGAAGAATCAATGGAAGGCATGGCAGGAATACATAATAATAATATAACAAAACACTATGGAAACTAAACGATTACTTTCATTAGACGCTTTTCGCGGGTTTACCATTGCATCAATGATACTTGTGAACTTTCCCGGCAGCTGGTCACATGTCTATAAGCCCTTGCTTCATGCTGAATGGAACGGCCTTACCCCTACTGACCTGATATTTCCTTTTTTCATTTTTATTGTGGGTGTTTCCATTGCTTTGGCTTACACAAAGCTTATTCAGAAGGGAGTATCGAAAAGAAAGATGCATGGTAAAATTCTGTTCCGCTCGGTTAAAATATTTGCAGTGGGATTATTACTTAATTACATCCAGCACTTCCGGATTTCAGAATTGCGTTATGCCGGTGTTTTGCAGCGTATCGCCATTGTTTTCCTTGTATGTTCACTTCTATTCCTCCATTCCCGATGGATCTGCCAGCTTATAACCGGTGCAGGCCTCCTCGTTTTTTACTGGTTAGCAATGACGCTCATCCCCACACCGGGACACCAATCAGCTATGCTCGAACCCGGAATTAACCTGGCAGCATGGATCGACAGCCAGTTACTTCCCGGCAAGCTCTGGCAGGGGACATGGGACCCGGAAGGACTGCTGAGTACCGTCCCGGCATTTGGAACGTGCATCATGGGTATGCTCACCGGGAAAATAATTCTGGGCAGTGCATCACAGGACAGGAAAGTAATAGGTATATTTATTCTGGGATTTGCAGCCTGTATCCTTGGTTATATCTGGAGCTGGGATTTTCCGTTCAACAAGAATCTATGGACAAGTTCTTACGTATTGTTTACAGGCGGACTGGCCATGATCACTCTGGCTGCAGGTATGCACATAGTAGATACACTGCAATATCACAAATTTGCACGCATCGGTATTGTTTTCGGAGCCAATGCAATAACAATCTATGTGCTGGCCGATTTATTAGCTTTTATATTCTACAATCTGCCGTTTGCCGGTGCCGGATTGAACGAACATTTTATTGCCCTGGCAGATCATACATTCTTTTCATACAAATTCTTAAGCATGTTGTATGCACTGCTGTTTACAGGAATAAATTTTGTGCCGGCCTGGTGGCTTTACAGCAGGAAGATATTCATTAAGCTTTAGCTCTGCTTGCAGAAAACTATTAAAAAATGATATTAAATGACAATAAATATATAAGGGTAATTATATACTTTTTTACTCTAAATTATTTGCATTTATGTAAATATATACCCACCAGGGAATATTCTTCCTGGAATGTTGTTTTTCAAATTTAATTTCTAAATGATTGTTATTGCGCTGTCTCCAGAATATAGGTAGAAGTAATCCCATTTTCGTTGAAGGACTCAATGCTGAAATAATATGTCTGATGCACGTTCAGGTTTCTGATTGTGAGCGAGGTATCACCATAAACAAGGTAATTTTGATACAGTTTTTTCGGGTGCGAACCAAAAGAAATGTTATAGCCGGTAACATTTTCCGGTTTATTCCAATTTAATGTAACCGACCTCCGGTCAGCAGTGTCCCTATTCACTTTCAACTGGCTTAACGGAGAAGGTTTAACTCCCCTTCCCAAACCAAATACCCGTAAGCCGCAAATGGCAAAATTTCCGCCGGGAACATGCAAGTTACGTATCCGTATATATCTGCAATTAACGCCCCGGTCGAGTTGAATATAATCGTGCGAATTGTCGAACTTGTTTCCCGATTTATCGGCTAACACCTGCCATTTAATGCTGTCGACTGACGATTCGACGATATATTGATAATAATGTTCTTCTTCTCTGCCAAAAATCTGGGTATTATGTTCCGCAAAGTTTATCTGAAGAGCATAAACACTGCACTGGGAGACCAGATCTATAGTTGCCCATTCCGTATTTCTCCCGCTTTGTGCTGCCCAGTAGGTACGTATTTCTTCATCGTTAATAAAAGTAGGCGACTGCCTGTCGACCGTGGAAGAAACAGCTACCGGTTTTTTATACGAGAGCAGCATCCAACCGGGAAAAAACCCGCTGAAGTTGCTTACCTTCTTTTTGGGGATAATCATCGGATAATCGCCATACTTCGTTACCGTGTACAAAACACTGTCGTCATCAAGAAATGCAGGGAACAGTGCCAGCCGTCTTTCGAACATGTGTTTTACCGAGACGGTTACCGTTCCAATATGCCACCGGTTTCCATACTTATCGGTAAAAGTACTTCCATGACCGGCACCATTTGCAAATCCACCCAGCTTACAGGCAAAGGGATTATGGGCAGCAAGTGTGAAAGGTCCAAGTGGTTCTTCGGATGTATAAATCCCATCGGCATAACTTTTATACTGGGTGCCAGGACTGGCATACTGCAGGTAATACCTGCCATTGATTTTATTCATCCATGCACCTTCGATCCAGGTTGAACTTTCGTACCTGTCATTAAAATCACCAGGAACTTCCCATCCATATTGATCCGGATGGCTGGAAATCAGAGAAACTCTCTCTCCTATGGGATTGAAGTTATTCCTGTAATCCAGTTCAATACAGTAAATCGGATTCTTATCGGAACAGCCCCAATAGAAATAAAGACGTTGATCATCGTCAAGGAAAAGAGCCGGATCTCCAATTGACCAGGGTAGCGAATCTTTGGCAATATCCCATTTCCCTTCCTTGGGACTGGTCGATTTATAGATAGAACATTTATAGTTATTGCCTGCCATGAAATATAGTGTATCACCGATTGTAACTGCCGTAGGTGCCCAATCTTCAGTGGGTATCTGGTTACATGAAATAAAGTTCCAACTTATCAAATCGCCCGAATTCCAATACCCGCCCGATTTCGAAGCAAAGAGATAATATTCATCCCTGAAAAGAACTACGGTAGGATCGGCTGCTTCCCTTCGCGAGGGTTCATCGTACTGAAAACGGTAACTGATATTTACCGGATTGCAAACGGTTTGAATATCCTTATCTAAAACCGGCTGATTTTTTTGACATCCCATTAGTAGAAAGGCCGGGATGAAAAAATAGCAAATATTTGGCAAACTTATTTTATTCATATAGATATGCTAGTCATTACCATTAAACCACCTGCAATTTAACAAAACTCTCCTGATTTCTAATACATGTTTAACAAAGATTGCAGTTAAGAAAAGCATTCAAGGAAATTTGTAGTTCGGGATAAAATAAATAGACGCTGTCGCTATTAAAAAAATGGGCGCTGTCCCTAATTTTATTAAGATTTATCAGAAGAAGGTACTGTAAATATAAAAGCACTGCCTTTGCCAGGACTACTTTCTACCCATATTGTCCCGCCGTTTTTTATGATAAATTCTTTGCATAAAACCAATCCCAGGCCAGTACCTGATTCTCCATCTGTGCCTTTTCTTGAAAAATTAGCATCGACCCTGAATAATTTTGCTGTTTCTTCTGCTGACATGCCAACACCGGAATCTTTAATGCTAACTTCAACACTGCTATTTTTCTTCAAACAATCTATAGATATCTTACCGCCGGTATCTGTGAATTTTATTGCATTGGTTAACAAATTTCGTAAAACCGTGTTAATCATATTAAGGTCAGCGTATACATCATAAAAATCTGAATTTTCATGTTCAACAGTTATTTTCTTCTTTAGAAGGTTTTCTTTTAGTAAAGTAATATTTTGATCTACCAGATATCTTAAGTTAAAAGTAACAGGTTCAAATACTATTTTATCTGTTTGTGTCCTTGCCCATTGCAAGAGGTTTTCCAGTAAATTATAAATATTTTTTGAAGAATCGTAGATAACCTCTGAATACTTATACTGTTTTTCTTTTGTTAATTTTTCAAACTTGGTTATTAACAATTCTGAAAATCCTAAAATAGTGGTAAAAGGATTTTTTAAGTCATGTGCAATAATTGAAAAGAATTTGTCTTTTGTAGAATTCAGTTCACTTAAATGAATATTCGCATCTTCAAGATATCCTTTTTGTGCTTCCAGTTCTTCGGCTTGTTCTTCAATTTGTTGTTGCCGTTCTTCAAGAATCGAATTTGTTTCATTTAATTCATTAGCTTGTTTTATCAGGATTGAATTTTTTTCTTCTATTTCCATTGTCCTTTCCTTTACTAATTTTTGAAGATATGCCTTTTGCTTTTTAAGACTGTTAACTCTATAAAAATAATATCCGATTGCTGATGTCAGAATAAACAGTACAACAGATATTCTAAACAACAGGGTTTCCCACCATGGTGGAAGAACGGTTATTTTAATAGATGTCCCCTCTTCATTCCAGATACCGTCGCTATTTGAAGCCTTAACCCTGAAAATATATTTACCCGGGTCAAGGTTAGTATATGTAGCCAGCCGTCGGTTTCCGACATAATTCCAGTCTTTTTCAAATCCTTCCAACATATAGGCATATTGGTTTTGTTCCGGTGATGTATAATCCAAAGCAGCAAATTGAAAAGAGAATATGGAATTCCTGTGTGATAAAGTAATTTGATCGGTTTCGCTAATATGTTTCTGTAAAATATCACCCTCGCCACCTATAGATACAGGTTTATAAAATAAATAAAAATTGGTAATTACAACCGGAGGGATAAAATTGTTATCCTGCAAACTATCGGGATAAAAAATATTAAAACCATTTGTTCCTCCAAACACAATTTCTCCATTTTTTGTTTTATAGCAACTTCGCCTGATAAATTCTTTACCTTGCAACCCATCAAATAAGTTGTAATTTTTAAAAGTTTTTAATTTGGGATCAAATTTGGAAATGCCATTAGCCGTACTGATCCAAATATAACCATTATCATCTTCTATCAAGCCTGAAATATTGTTGTTTGTCAACCCATCTTCTTCAAAGTAATGAACAAATGATTTGGTATCACGAATGAATTGATTTAATCCATTATTTGTTCCAATCCATAAAACAGAATCGCTGCTTTCCAAGATTGCGTTTACCTGGTTATGGCTTAATGAACTTTCGTCTTCACTATTGTATGTGAAAGTTATAATTGATTCATTTTCAGGATTAAACATACATAAACCTTCACTGCTTCCCAGCAAAATATTACCATAGCTGTCT
>CAZOLY010000174.1:0-6915 GCA_964580815.1 uncultured Bacteroidales bacterium | reverse complement strand
ATTGAAATAAACTATTTTTGCAACCCGTATTGAACTCAAAACAAGTTAAATAAAAGATCAAAAATAATAATGACATCAAAAGAAATTAGAAATGCGTTCCTGGAATTCTTTGAATCAAAAAATCATACTATTGTCCCATCTGCGCCTATGGTAATTAAAAATGATCCTTCACTTATGTTTACCAACGCAGGCATGAATCAATTTAAAGATATCTTCCTGGGTAATACACCAATAGTATATAACAGGATAGCAAATTCACAAAAATGTTTAAGAGTTTCCGGTAAACACAACGATTTGGAAGAAGTTGGGCATGATACTTTTCATCATACGATGTTTGAGATGTTAGGTAACTGGTCTTTTGGAGATTATTTTAAGAAAGAAGCTATATCCTGGGCATGGGAATTTTTAACAGATGAATTGAATATCCCTGAGGACAGGTTATATGCAACAGTATTTGAGGGGAGCAAAGATGACAACATTGAGAGGGATGAGGAAGCATTTAATTTCTGGAGGGCATTTCTGGATGAAGGGAGGATACTTTTTGGTTCAAAAAAGGACAATTTCTGGGAAATGGGTGATGTAGGTCCCTGTGGCCCCTGTTCCGAAATTCATATTGATATGAGGTCAGATGAAGAAAGGAAGAACGAAGATGGGGCAAGTCTTATAAATAAAGATCATCCTAAGGTTATTGAGATATGGAACCTGGTATTTATCCAGTTTAACCGCAAAGCTGACGGAACATTGGTTGCACTGCCCAAAAAGCATGTTGACACGGGGATGGGTTTTGAAAGATTATGCATGGTTGTACAAAATAAAACCTCAAACTACGATACCGATATATTTAAGCCTATTATTGAGGAAATTTCAGGGTTGTGCAAAATAAAGTATGGTGATTCGGAGAAATCTGATATTGCCATGAGGGTCGTTGCTGATCACCTGAGGGCTATTTCATTTGCAATTGCTGACGGACAGCTACCTTCGAATGTGAAGGCAGGGTATGTTGTAAGAAGAATTTTAAGAAGGGCTGTACGTTATTATTTTACTTTTCTTAACCAGGATGAGCCATTCCTATATAAGCTTGTCCCTGCGCTTGTAAAGACGATGGGTGATACATTCGCTGAAATTAAGGTTCAGCAACAGCTCATTGAAAAAGTGATAAAAGAAGAGGAACAATCATTTCTGAGAACTCTTGAAACAGGGATCAGACTACTGGATCAGATAATTTCCAGGGCAAAATCAGAAAAAAACAGTGTCGTGACGGGTGAGGTTGCTTTTGAACTTTACGACACCTATGGATTTCCTTTAGATCTTACCGAATTAATTCTTAAAGAACATAATCTTGCTGTGAACAGGAAGGAATTTGAAAAAGAAATGGTGAAACAGAAAGAACGCTCTAAAATTGCAGCCAACATTAATACTGAAGAGTGGAGCTACATTAATGACAAAAAAGGAGAACAGGAAGAATTTGTCGGTTACGATAATCTTGAAACCACAATAAAAATAAAAAGATACAGGAAAGTTAAGACCCGGGATAAGGAATTGTACCATCTTGTATTTGATCGAACGCCATTCTATGCTGAAAGTGGAGGGCAGGTCGGTGATTCGGGATATATTGCCAATAATGAGGAAAAAATACAAATCCTGAATACAATAAAAGAAAATAACCTTATTATCCATATTGCCGGGAAATTACCTTCAAAACCTGATGCAACATTTAAGGCTGCTGTTAACATACAAAAGAGGATTGACACTGCCAATAATCATACCGCAACACATCTGCTTCATTATGCTTTAAGGGCGGTCCTTGGTCCGCATATTGAACAAAAAGGCTCTCTTGTCAGCCCCGATTATCTTAGGTTTGACTTTTCTCATTACCAGAAGATATCTGATAAGGACCTTTTAAAAATAGAATCTCTGGTAAATGCAAAAATCAGGCAGAATATACCGAGGGAAGAAAACAGGAAAATGCCTCTCAAAGAAGCTAAAAATGCCGGGGCAATAGCATTATTCGGAGAAAAATATGATGACATGGTAAGGGTAATAAGATTTGCTGATTCCATTGAATTATGCGGTGGCACGCATGTAGAATCAACCGGACAAATTGGGTTTTTTAAAATTATTTCTGAAAGCGCAATAGCTGCAGGTATAAGAAGAATTGAAGCAATATCGGGTTCAAAGGCCGAAGAATATATTAATAATCAGTCAAAGATTCTGCAAAAAATTAATGATCTTCTGAGGAGCCCTCAGGATCTGGAAAAATCGGTCAGGAACCTGATAGATGAGAATATGGCTCTTCAAAAACAGGTCGATCAGTTCAGGAGATCAAAAATAAGAGATCTAAAATCTGAATTAATAGGCAGGATAAAGAAAGTTAATGACATAAATCTGATTGCAGAGAAAATAGACGTTGATTCTGCAGATGCAATACGCGATCTTGCATTTCAGATAAAAAAGAAGGTTGAGAATTTATTTATGGTCGTCGGGGCAAATCTGGATGGCAAGGCAAACCTTACTATTATGGTATCTGATAATCTGGTTAAGGAAAAGAATATTAATGCTTCAGAAATAATAAGGGAGGCAGCGAAAGAAATTAACGGGGGAGGAGGAGGCCAGCCGTTTTTTGCTACTGCAGGAGGCAGTGAACCCGAAGGAATAGAAAGAGCAATTAAAAAAGCTGTTAGTTTTATAACTTAACGGCAGATATAATTTATTTTTTATTAAATAAATATTATTTTTATCTTTTCATGTGTCCTGAAGCTGTAATTTAAAATAAACATGTATAAGATAATAACTTATATATTTTTATTGCTCCTGCATATTCCTTCCTTTACACAATCAATACAAAATGTAAGGTTTAACCAGGCCGGTGAAAAGATAGTTATTTACTATGATCTTACGGATAAATCAGGAAGCAAAAATTTATTTACCGTATCAGTATATTACACATTGAACAATGGGATTATTTATATCCCGCTTGAGAGTGTTTTCGGTGATGTAGGCAAAAATGTAAGTCCGGGCAATGACAAAAAAATCATATGGAACGTGTTAAATGATGTTAATGAACTTTCGGGCGAGATTAAATTTAAAGTAGTTGCTGATCCTGAAAAGAGAGCTGCCACATTCGGGGATTTTGACTTGTTTATAAGTGCAAGGACCCTGGGGCATTATTGGCCCTATGGCGGACGTTTAGGCTTTCTTGGGCCCCGCAAATCAGGTTTTTATACCAGCTTTCTTTACGGCATTTATTATGTAACCTGGGAAGAAAAATATATAGGTTTGATGGGACCTATATTAAATGTAGTAAATAAAGAGAAGTTCAGGTTATCGGGATTCACGGGATTTGGTATTTACTATTATGATGAATATGATGAATATTATAGCAGTTCTTATGGTGACTCGTGGATAGAACATGACGGATATTATTATGAAGCAGGTCTTATTTTTACTTTCAAACATATAAATTTCACTATAGGAATAGAATCAACAGACTTAGTCTCGTTTTTCGCAGGCATTGGCATTACTATATAGAGTGTTGATTATTAATAAAAAACTGTTAATTTTACATATAGTTATAGTTAAAACATATAGTCTGGTTATGTTCAAAGTAATAACTATTATTGTTTTTTCCTTTCTTATAAATTTTACAATCAAAGCACAAATAAGTAGTGAGAGTAAACCGGGATATATAAATATCTCTAAAAACAAGATAGTTGAAAAATCCGACGCCGGGGGTCCGGTTATTAATATTATCTCACCGTCATTAACTAAAGGAGTAAAGAACCAGGTTTATACCAAGCAAATAGATATAATAGGAAAGGTCGAAACCAATAAAGGGGTTTTCGAGGTGCTGGTTAACGGAACAGAAGCCTTGCTTTCACAGGATGGGAGTTTTCAGACAACAGTATTATTAGTAGTAGGAGATAATAGCATAACAATAGAAGCTACGGATGGCAAGCAGAACAGGTCCGTAGCAAACTACAATATTGAACGTATTTCAAGCAGTCCTGTAATAAAGGAACCTGTCACTGCGTTTACACCTGAATCCCTTAATATCCTGGGAAAATACTATGCCCTGATTATCGCAATAAATGAATATGATGATTATTTGGTGAATGATCTGGACCAGCCCCTGATCGATGCACAGAAGTTGTATAATACGCTTGTTGCACAGTATACCTTTGACCCGCAGAATGTGAAGTTCCTTAAAAATGTTAAAAGAAATGAAATAATTATTGCTTTGGATGAACTAAGCCAGGTTATCACACCTAATGATAACCTGTTAATATTCTATGCAGGTCATGGCTACTGGGACAAGCAGAAGGAAACAGGCTACTGGCTGCCGGCCGATGCACACCAATCGAACACTGCCAACTGGCTGCGAAATACTACCATGCAGGGATATATTGATGATATTAATTCCAAACATACGCTGCTAATTACCGATGCGTGTTTTGGAGGTTCTATTTTCAAAACAAGAAAAGCATTTAGTGATGCACCTATAGGTATCAACAAATTATATGACCTGCCCAGCCGGAAGGCAATGACCAGCGGTACGCTCGAAGAAGTACCTGACAAGAGTGTTTTTCTTGAGTTTTTGATAAAGAGGCTCCAACAGAATGAACAAAAATATTTATCAACCGAAGAGCTGTTTACAAGCTTCAGAACAGCAGTATTAAATAACAGTCCGAATGTGCCCCAATACGGTACAATTCAGAATGCAGGCGATGAAGGGGGAGACTTTATATTCATAAAAAGATAAGGTGCCGGAAGGCATATTTATTAATTTCCCAGGGCGAAATTCACGGCAGCCTGCGCGTGTATAAGCAAAGTATTAAATAGTGGTATTTCTGAATCTTCCTGGCTTATGAGCAAAGGAATTTCCGTACATCCCATGACAATACCTTCAGCCCCGAATCTTTGCAGTCTTTTGATTATATCAACAAACCCTTCTTTGGATTTATTTCTGAACTTCCCTGCCAGAAGCTCATTTATTATTGTATTATGTATGAATTCTCTGGCGGCAGTGTCAGGAACAAGAACCTCAATACCTTTCGCATTCAGCTTTGATTTGTAAAAAGCCTGTTCCATTGTTTGCTTAGTGCCAAGCAATCCGACTGTCGACAGTTGTTTCTTTTTAACATGTGCTGCTGCTTCTGTGGCAATATTTATAAGTGGCACGGCTATGTTTTTTTGCAGCTCATCAGCAAAATAGTGCAGCGCATTTGCACATAATAAAATACACTCTGCTCCGCTGCCAATAACTTTATTGGAAGCATCCAGCAAAAGGTCATAAAGTCCTGCCATATCATCCTTATTATTAAGTGCGTCAATATCTCCATAATTAAAAGAATATAAAATACACCTGGCAAAATTGAGGGCTCCTAATTTTTTATTCACTGTCTCGTTAATGATTTTATAATATTCAATTGTGGACAGATACCCAGTACCGCCTATTAACCCAATGGTTTTCATATAACTTTAAATTTAGATTTATATTATCGGTATAATTGTAAACCGGACTAAAAGATGAATTTTTTATTGCCGTGATAAATATACAAAAAGGATTTGATGTGATCTTATATTCTGAAAAATTTGAGTTGTTTAATAATACTGCCGTTTAATTTTAATGTAAACTATAATCTTAAAGCTTATTGGGAATAATCTTTGTTTTACGCATTTTTAATATTCCTGAGATTTTCGATGATATATGTTTCAATTCTGCTATCCACATTCCTTATTTTTCGAAGCTCATTTCTGGCTGAAATATCGGCGAGAGACTCATTCCGGCAACATAATTATTGTCTTATGATTAGTCCGTCCCAATCCAAAAATTACAAAACATTTTGCACTCTTCATATGCCTTCCAATAACTTGGCATTAGATAATTTAAATATTAATTTTACTTATGTTGTTTTCCTTTATTTTAAATAAAAAATAAATTATGAACCACAAGTTTAAGCCGGAAAGTTTAATGATGGCTTACGGCTACAAGCCGGAGTTATCAGAGGGTGCGATAAAATGCCCGATTTTTCAGACATCAACTTTTGTTTTTAAAACTGCAGAAGAGGGGAAAGCCTATTTTGAACTGGCCTATGGAAAAAGAGAGAAAAAGTCCAATGAGCAATTAGGATTGATATATAGCCGTATAAACAATCCGGATCTGGAGATTCTGGAAGACCGGCTTTGCCTCTGGGATAACTCAGAAGATTGCGCGGTATTTGAAAGCGGAATGTCAGCAATTACAACTGTACTCCTGGAGTTTTTGGAGCCTGGCGACTTACTCCTTTACAGCAGGCCGCTTTACGGTGGTACAGACCACTTTATTAATCATTTTTTACCGAAAATTGGAATTACAACACTCGGTTTCAAGCCAGGACAAGAGCGGGATGAGATAATTAAATTATTGAAAAATTCGGGGAAACCAGAGAAATTAAAGCTCATATACATGGAAACACCTGCCAACCCGACAAATGAATTGATTGATATCGGATGTTGTAAAAGTATTGCAAAGCAATTTAGTAAAACCGGTAAAGAGGCATTAGTAGCGGTAGATAATACATATATGGGACCGTTATGGCAACATCCTCTCAAACACGGTGCTGACCTGGTTATATACTCTGCGACTAAATATATTGGCGGGCATAGCGATATTATTGCGGGTGCGGTTTTAGGAACAAGGGAATTGATGAAGCGGGTTAAAACTTTAAGGACGTTCTTGGGCAATATGGCAGGTCCGTGGACGGGCTGGCTGTTGATGCGAAGTTTGGAAACACTGAAAATAAGAATGGAACAACAGCAAAAGAATGCTATTGAAGTTGCAGATTTCCTGGACAAGCACCCCAAAGTTAAAAAAGTCAATTATCTGGGATTGATAAAAGAGGGAACTAAAGAATATGAAATTTACAAAAAACAATA
>CAZOLY010000173.1:0-6922 GCA_964580815.1 uncultured Bacteroidales bacterium | reverse complement strand
CCGAAGAAAAGAAGATGGGAATAAAAGGCTCCTCAACAAGGCAAATATTCTTTAACGATTGTAAGGTCCCTGTTGAAAACCTGATAGGTAAAAGGGGAGAAGGGTTCAGGATAGCCCTGAGCATTTTGCATATGGGCAGGATTAAACTGGGTGCAAATGTGCTGGGTGCCGCAAAAAAAGCAATTGGTGAATCAGTAGCCTATGCAAATGAGCGAAAGCAATTCGGACAGTTGATTTCTAATTTTGGTGCTATAAAACATAAGCTGGCAGAACAGGTTATAAGAACATTTACTACCGAATCGGCAGTCTACAGGGTAAGCAATGATGTTGATACTGCAATTAATGACTGTACAAAAGCAGGAATGGATTACGGCAGGGCAACAATTGAAGGAATCAGCCACTATGCAGTAGAAGCAGCCATTTTAAAAGTATACGGCTCGGAAGCTCTGGATTATGTTGTGGACGAGTCTGTCCAGATATTCGGAGGTATGGGCTATTCTGCAGAAACACTTGTTGAAAAAGGATACCGTGATTCAAGGATAAACAGGATATTTGAAGGTACCAACGAGATAAACAGGATGCTTGTTGTGGATACGGCAATGAAAAGAGCAATGAAAGGAGATTTTGACCTGTTCGGTGAAGCTAAGAAGGTATCCGGCAGCTTGACCGGACTCAAAAGTCAGGATTCTAAAAAAGAAGAATACTTTGCAGAAAAGAAGAGATATATTAAGAACTTCAAAAAAGCAATATTGCTTGCAATTGATAAAGCATCGGAAAAATTCCAGAAACAGCTGGTATATGAGCAGGAAATATTATTTAATATATCCGATATGATAATGGCCCTGTATGTGTCGGAATCAACATTGCTCAGGGTAGAAAAACTTTCGGGCATGAAGGATGCCGATTATGTAAAAATATATAAGGATATACTCGATGTTAATATTTATGATGCTGCAGCAAGAATAAAGAAGGCTGGTCTTGATGCTGTTAATTCATTTGCCGGAGGAGAAGAACTTAAATCTTTAACCGGGGCGATAAACATTTTTACGGAAATTGCCGGTGTCAATATTAAGGAAGCAAGGAGAAGAATAGCTGATAAACTTATTGATGATAATAAGTATTCATTTTAGCTTTTAAGATCCTGTCTTAATTTCAGATTGTAAGCCTCAAAATAGTCTGAATTCCCCTTTATTTTCTGATATCAATATTTGGTAACAGAATATGGGCAGTTCGTCAAAATTAAAGACGACATAACCCTATTTATACTTATTTTTGTATTGTTTTCAACCTAATTTTTTCCCCAATGAGAGAATTAATTCAAAAAACTATTTCACTACTGAAATTAAGGGTAAAAAGCAACCTTGAATTAATTAATCAAAACCAGGTTAAGATTAAAGAAATTTTACAGGAGCCTAACACTTCAAACCGCTCAGTAAGATTTGAACAACATTATGAAATAAATAAGAGCCTTTTGGCAGAGAATAATGATTTCATAAATATTCAGCTTACACTCATAAACTTCCTGGAAAAATATAAAGACTCACTGATCTTAAATGACAACCCGCCGGTTATAGAAATTAAAAAAATACAGGACGAGAACGAATTATTTAATCTCACGGTAAAAGGCGCTATACCTTTTAATGAGGATCACCCGCTTTTTAATAATAAGTCTTTTTTCATCAGGCTGCTGAAGCATTATCAGGATATCGAGGCTTATGAAAAATGCCAGCAGCTGATAAACCTCAGGAAACCCGCAAAATAGTAAGGTTAACCTTCAAACCGGATATTTGAATTTCCTATTTTTTTCTTAGCCTTAGTGCATTTGAGATCACCGACACCGAGCTGAAACTCATTGCAGCGGCGGCAATCATGGGACTCAGGAGTATACCGAATAGAGGAAACAGAATTCCTGCTGCTACCGGCACTCCCACCGAGTTGTATATAAAAGCAAAGAACAGGTTCTGTTTTATTTTACGCATCACCTTGTTGCTAAGGTCACGGGCGCGGACAATGCCGTTAAGGTCTCCTTTGACAAGAGTGATTTCTGCGCTCTGCATGGCTATGTCGGTACCGGTACCCATGGCAATACCTATATTTGCCTGTGCCAGGGCGGGGGCATCGTTAATGCCGTCTCCGGCCATGGCCACGATGTGGCCCTCCTTCTGCAGCTCTATTATCTTCCTGTGCTTGTCATCTGGAAGACAATCATACTGGTAACCGTCAAGATTAAGCTCGCCAGCAACGGCCCTGGCCGTATATTCATTATCGCCCGTAAGCATATATACTTTAATGCCCATTTTTTGCAGTGCTTCAATGGCTTTGGCCGAGGTTCCCTTTATTGTATCAGCCACACTGACTATGCCTTCCACCTTGCTGTCATAAATGAGGTACATTACTGTTTGTCCCTTTAGCTGCCATTCCCTGGCAAGATTTTTTGTCTCTTCATCAGGAGAAATGCCGAAGTCTTCCATTAACCTGTTGTTTCCCAGTCCTATTTTTTTATTCCTATAGATAGCCTGCACTCCTTTTCCCGGAACAGACTCAAAATTATCAAGTTTTGTTAACCCGATATTTTTTTCTTCGGCACCTTTCACTATAGCTTCAGCTATGGGATGTTCGCTGTTCATATCAATCGAAGCAGCCAGCCTCAGAATTTCCCTGTCGCTCAGTTTGCCGAACGACACGAATGCTTTAAGAGCCGGCTTACCCTTCGTGATGGTCCCTGTCTTATCAATAATCAGAGTATCAACCTTATTCATTTCTTCAATAGCGCGTGCATTTTTTACAAGTACACCTGACTGGGCGCCGCGGCCCGTGCCGACCATTACTGACATAGGTGTTGCCAGACCAAGGGCACAAGGACATGCAATAATAAGAACAGAAATGGCATTAACAAAAGCATACACATAAGCCGGTTCGGGGCCCCATATGGCCCAGATAGCAAAGGTTACTAATGCCACAGCTATTACTATCTGTACAAAATATTTTGCGACTACATCGGCCAGTCTCTGTATGGGTGCCCTGGAGAGACTCGCCTCATTAACCATTTCTATGATCTGTGAAAGAAGCGTATCGGAACCTACCTTTTCGGCTTTCATTTCGAAGCTTGTTTTCCCGTTAATAGTACCTCCCGTCACTTTGTCGTTTTCAGACTTTTCTGCCGGCATGGACTCGCCCGTTAACATGCTTTCATCAATGACAGCATTTCCGTCAGATATTATACCGTCAACAGGTATTTTTTCACCGGGCCTGACTCT
Source organism: uncultured Bacteroidales bacterium (assembly GCA_964580815.1). Classification (GTDB taxonomy): domain Bacteria; phylum Bacteroidota; class Bacteroidia; order Bacteroidales; family UBA10428. The sequence continues at coordinate 3,665 of CAZOLY010000173.1, read as the reverse complement.
TAATATATCATCCACCTGCACCTCTTCCAGCGGTATTTCATATTCATGTCCGTTTCTGATAACGCGTGCTACGGGGGGCACAAGATTTAATAATTCTTTAATGGCCGAGCTGGTCTTGCTGTGAGCCTTGAGCTCAAGTACCTGTCCGAGCAGTACAAGGGTAAGGATAACAGCAGCGGCTTCAAAATAAAGGTGTACATTGCCCTGCCCATCCTTAAACTGGTCGGGAAATATTCCCGGAAAGAGGAGTCCCGCCACACTAAACAGGTAAGCTGCACCTGTTCCTATTGATATCAATGTCCACATGTTAGGTGACCGCCGCCGTATGGAACTCCATCCCCGTTTAAAGAAATCCCGGCCTGAATAAAACACTACCGGTGCTGCCAGCACAAATTGAACCCAGTTCAACACCTTTTTTGGTGCAACCGAATCCAGGTGAAGAAAATTAAAAACACCGGACATGGCAATAATAAACAATGGAACGCTAAGTGCCAGGGCTACCCAAAATTTCAAGGCCATTTTCCTGTATGCCTTTTCTTCCCCGCTTATATCCTGTGTCTTTTCGGGTACAAGATTCATTCCGCATTTAGGACAGCTACCCGGTTTATCTTGTTTTACTTCGGGGTGCATAGGACAATAATATTCTCCTTTTGCCAGACCCCGGGCCTGATGACCATGATCATGATAATGTTCTTCGTCCGCCGGCATCAGCTTCATGTTGCAAACGGGACAGTTTCCCGGCTGGTCATATATTTTTTCGCCCTCACACTTCATGGGGCACTGGTAAGCAATATTTTTCCCGTGCTCCCCGTGTGCTGATGATTTTCTTTTCATGATGTTTGTTTCTATATTAATACAATAATTTAAATCCTTTAATTGGTTTCATGGCTTAAAATTCTTTTATAGTTCCATAATACATTTACTTATTATTTATTTTGTCATTTTTCTTTTCGGGACAATGAGACAGATCTTTTATCTGGCACATGGCACATGCTCCGTATTTATCTGTTTTTCCATCCTCAAGAGCACAGGAATGAGCTGTAAATTCAGCATTTGGATCAAATATCATTTTTATCCCTAAAGCCAGCATTATTATGGCGACTAGAATGATCGACGCGATTAATAATTTTAAAAACATTTTTATACAGGTTTGTTGTTAATTTAAATTAACTCTTGATCATTATTTTTTACTACCATTTCTTTTTATAGATAACAACTTGTTCACTAATAATGTTTTAAATTTATGAAAACTAATTGTTATCGTTTTATTTGTACTTTCCATGACATTAATTAATATTCAGGTGCCGGTTATTTTTTTTCATTGGCTGAATTACCGGTCATTTCTTCGCTACCCATATCCATGCCGGCGTGATTATGTGCTGTGGATGTTTTGCCTCCTTCGGGGTTCATCATGCTCGGTTTACCGGCCAATTGAGCCGCTGCGTCAATCTTAAATACACCGTTGACGGCAATTTCTTCCCCCTCCTGCAGACCTTCAGTGACTACATAAAATGCACCGGCAGACGGACCCAGAACGATCTCACGGTATTTGAATGAAGGTTGCTGCCGGTCCGGAATCTTAACATATACAACAGCGCGTTTGCCTGTCCAGAGCACCGCAGTTTTGGGTATCATCAGGTCCTTTTTATTCCCTGCCAGGGCAGAAGTAATTAGTCCGTTAGCAAACATCTCCGGTTTTAATAAAAGTCCAGGATTTTGCATTTCAACCCTAACCTGTGCTATGCGTGTTTTAGGATCAATAAAGGGATCAATGAAACTGACGTGTCCGTTGAAGTTTTTGCCCGGAATGGATTGTATAGTAAAATTGATTTTGTCGCCTGGTTTTATCCATGGGAGGTCGCTTTCATAAGCCTCGAACATGATCCATATTTTTGTAAGATCAATTACCTGGAACAGGACGGTCCCTTCTTTTACATAGTCACCTGATGCCACGTTACGCTGTGTAACTGTACCTGCTACTGGTGAAAGCACATCAAAATAACTCCGGGCTTCTCCATTCTTTTCAATATCATCTATTTGTCCGTCAGTTAAATCCCAAAGTTTAAGTTTATTCCGGGCTGCTTTATAAAGGTCGGGATTACTTTGTTTGTATTCCTGTGCTTCCAGCAGCTCTTTCTGTGCTATGACCATGGCGGGGGAATAAATTGTAGCGAGTTTCTCACCTTTACTTACGTTTTGGCCCGTAAAGTTTACATATAGCTTTTCAATACGACCGCCAAAACGTGCGGTAAGCCCGGTAATGTTTCTTTCATCCGGTTTTACTTTCCCCAGTAGGTACACTTCCCTGTCAGGATATGCTTTGTGAACAATCATTGTTTGTATATCGGCTATTTTTATTGCTTCTGCAGTCATCTGTATTTCATCCGGTGAAATAGCCGGTTCACTGCCGGCATTTTCATGCAATGGAATTAAATCCATGCCACAGATAGGGCATTTCCCGGAATGGTCCATTCTTATCTGGGGATGCATGGAGCAAGTCCATATTGTCTCCTTCTCACCGGCATATTCTTCGGTTTTCTGTTCAGATGCCGGTTCGCTTCCTGAACCGTGAAAAAGCAGCCAGCCAAAGAAAAGACCTGCGAATAAAGTTATAGCGATAACTTTATAATCGCGTTTGCCAAGATTTATTTTTGTTTTCATTTTTGTTCGTTTAAATGTTTTACTTTCCCATGAGGTAATTGATAAATGCAATTGCTGCATTTTTATCAGCACGTGCTTTTTCAAGTTCCAGTTTATATTCTAAAAGCTGGCGTTCCATGCGAAGCACTTCTTCAAAATTCTTCCCACTGGTTTCATACTCTGTTTGCAGGATATTCAGTGCTTTTTTTGATTTACCTGACTGTCCCTGATACAAAGGGATACGCCTGTCAGCATCTCTGTAATCCTTATTGGCTTTCTCAAATGTTGTTTCCAGCATATTTATCCTGTCCAGCCTGCCATTTTCGGTCGATTCCTGCATTAACACGGCCTCTTTTGCCATCGAGGTATATTTTTGCCGGTACAGCGGAATGGAAATACCAACCATAGGAAACACGAAAGCATCCCTGCCTGATTCGGAAGGATCTGTCATTGGATTTGCACTTTTGCCGACCACCACGTAATCGAATCCAAGCATAAGATTTGGTTTACCCGTCTTCCGGGCCACGATTTCCTGTTTTTCGTAGGAGGCTTCCATAAACTCCATTTGCAGCACCTGGTGATTGCCGTTGCGCACACTGTCCAGTGCAGCTTCGCGGATTAGATCAAAGTCACTATTGGCAAGAGAATCGGGAATATTAACAGTTCTTTGTCCGTCAACATTTAACAGGTTATTAAATCCTGTTTGCATAACAAAGTAGTTGTCCCTTAATAAAGCAAGCTGGTTCTCAAGGTCGGCAATTTCAATTTCTACCCTCAGGACATCCACAGAGGATGCCAGTCCGGTTTCTACCCTGATAATTGCCAGTTTACGGAATGTATTCAGGATATAAATGTTCTCTGCTGTTATATCAATAGCTTTCTGTACAAAGTACAGGTTATAATATGTTGATTTGACATCGTAAAACAAGCGTGATTTAGCTTCTTCGAACAGCTCGTATTTAGACTTTGCCATTTCGGTAGCAGCATCTTCTGGTAATTTTCGTGCTACTCGCATGTCATCTGCC
>CAZOLY010000172.1:0-7022 GCA_964580815.1 uncultured Bacteroidales bacterium | reverse complement strand
AAAGGTAAAAGTCCTTCAAGATGGATCCTGACCACCTTCCAGTTCTTTCTTGCGGTTATTTTTATTCAGGTAATGATGGTTATGACCAATCAGAATAAATATGTATTTAGTGATGATGTAAAGAAGTATGATGAGGATAATGTTATTTGTATGCCAGGACAACCTTGGGGAGATTTGAAGAAAGTGAAGGAAGAGCTGTTAAAAAATCCTGCTATCGAAACCGTATCCTGGGGTTCATCTATTCCATCCATGGGATTTAACGGGACTACAGAGTGGAAAGACGAGGATAACGAAGAAATAGCAGTTTATAATTCTTTTGGATTGGACTATCCTGAAGTATACGGCATTAAAATGTCAAGCGGCCGTTACTTTTCAAGTGAATTCACTGCCGACACCAGTAACAGTATAATAATAAATCAGGTTGCTGCTGATGAGCTGGGATTTTCTGATCCTGTAAATCAAATGATGTATGCTTTTGGCAGACAATATAAAATTATTGGAGTAATAGATAATTATATGGCAATACCCCCTATTTTTGACAGAATACCGTTGCTTATTACCATGAGCGGCGATCAGGATAATTATCTAATTATGCGCATAAATCCTGCAAATCGCAAAGCCACACACGAATATATAGTCAATACACTGCAAAAATTAAATCCTGATTATCCTGTTGAAATCAAGTATCACCAGGATATTCTGTTTGAGCAAAAAGAGTCAAGATCATATATTTCGGCAGGCAAACTTATGAACCTGTTTTTTATCCTCACAATAATCACTTCTTTAATCGGACTGTTCGGCCTCTCTGTATTTATTGCCGAAAGGTGCCGTAAGGAGGTGGGAATCAGAAAGGCCTGCGGAGCCTCCGCATTGAAAATTATTTTAAGGCTGTCAAAAGGGTTACTAATTCAGATTTTAATTGTATTGGGTATAGCCACTCCGCTTTCTTACTTTATTACCACCGGATATCTTTCTGTCTTTCCTGTTCATTTTAACCCGGGAATATTCTTTTACCTGTTTGGAGGCCTTGCAGGATCACTGATTTTAATACTAACGGTAAGCTGGCAGACCTGGCGGGCTGCCAATAGAAATCCCGTCGAAGCGTTACGGTATGAATAAGCTACCATGATATTCTTTAATTTAAAAATAGCAGTCAGGAACTTTACAAAGAACAAGGAATTCACCCTGATAAATATATTCGGACTGGCAGTCGGACTGGCGGCTTTTATGATTATATCACTGTTTATACAGTTTCACCTGAGCTTTGATAAGTTTAATAAAAACTACAGGAACATTTACAGGGTGGACCAGAATGTACGTGTGTCAGGTGCTGATGAGACATACTCCTGCACTCCTTTCCCCCTGGCCCCCATACTTCAGGAAAACTTTCCCGAAATTCTCCGCGCAGCAAGAGTAAGGAACTGTGCCGAGTTCATGTCAACTGACAGGGAGCATACATATTATGAAGATGAAGGTATGTATGCTGACAGTACAATATTTGATATTTTTGATTTCGAATTTCTGCAGGGAGATCCTAAAACGGCTCTCGATGCCCCGCTAAGCGTTGTACTTTCAGAAAAGCTTGCCGGTAAATATTTTTCGGGACAGAACCCTGTCGGCAAATCCTTAAAATTCCAGACAGATTTTGAGTTGAAGATAACCGGTGTATTTAAGAATACGCCGGCTAACTCCACAATAGATCCCGAATATATCGTATCCTTTTCTTCATTTGCCATAGTAATGAACCAGCCTATTGACCAGATATGGGACTGGTGTATGATCGCTACGTACATACTGCTTGATGATAATGTCAATCCTGATGTATTATCCGGCAAAATAAAAAATATGGTTGGTGACTATTATGAAAATGAAATGGGCAATACATTAAAGCTGTGGCCCCTGACAAAAATACACCTTCAGTACAATGACAGGAACGATAATAGGGGATTTCTGTATTTAATGGGACTCATTGCAGCCTTTACTTTGCTTATAGCCTGTATAAACTTTATGAATCTTTCTACCGCATATTCTTCAGTAAGGATCAAGGAAATAGGATTAAGGAAAATAGCAGGGGCAAACAAGAAATCGATAATCAGGCAGTTCCTTGGAGAATCATTAATAATTTCATTTGTCTCATTAATGCTTGCCTATACTATAGCTGTCCTTGCATTGCCTTACCTGAATACGTTGATTGAAGAAAACCTTAAAATACAATATTTCAATACCCCCGGATTCTTTGCATTTATTGTTGGTGTGGCTATTCTGACAGGTATACTATCGGGAAGTTATCCTGCCTTCTATCTTTCTTCACTGCGTCCTGTAAAGATTTTAAAAGGTAAGGGGATATCTGCTTCTAAAAGTCCGGTATTAAGGAAAATACTGGTTGTCTTTCAATTCCTTATTTCTATAATTCTCATTATCTGCACAATAGTTATTTTTCAGCAACTTAACTATATGAAGAACAAGGAGCTCGGCTTTGATAAAGAGAATATACTTGTTGCTTATATTCAGCTGACCGGAGCAAACAATGAGTCAAGGTATAATGCTTTGAAAAATGATATACTGGGTAATCCGAAGGTTATAAGTATGTCATGGTCACATAATGCCCCGTTTTTTGATAATGAGTTCTGGAATGTAAATATAGAAGGCATGCCTGAAGATCAGAAATATTACATATTACATAATCATGTTGACTTTGATTTTTTAAAAACATATAATATCAAAATTAAGGAAGGCCGGGAACTGTCAGAAGAATTCCCGTCAGATAAACAGGGGGCATGTCTGGTTAATGAAGAAGCTGTTAAAAAATTCGGATGGGACTCATCCGGCGCCATAGGAAGAACCATAACAAATGATAATATTGTATACAGGGTAATAGGTGTTGTAAAGGATTTTCATCAATATTCCGTTGCCGCACCTATAGAACCATATTTCATGTCTTATACAACACGCGAACTGGCCTGGCCCAACGCACACTCCGTTAAAATTGCTGCAAACCAGGATATTAAAGAAATGAAGAAGTATTTAACACAAAAATTCCAGGAATACTTCCCAAATGATAATATAGAATTTAATATCCTGGAAGAAAATTTTAATGAGAGAAATTACGGGTTTGTCATAGTGCTGGGCACCCTTATCGGCATATTTGCATTCCTTTCCATTTCGATAGCTGCTGTGGGCTTATTCGGACTGGTATCATTTATAGCAAAGCAGCGAACAAAAGAAATTGGCATAAGGAAGGCAAACGGTGCCATGGTCGTTGATTTGTTCAGGTTAATAGTGAAAGAATTTATTATCCTTTTAATCATAGCAAATGTTATTGCCTGTCCGTTAGCTTATTTTATCAACCGTGAGATTCTGAAGATATTTGCTTACAGGATAGATATCGGCGTATCAGTATTTATTATTGCTGGAGCCATATCAATTGTCATAACCCTGATTACGGTAAGTTATCAGATCCTGAAAGTCGCATTTTTAAATCCGGTTGATGTATTACGGTATGAGTAACCTGATGCCTTCCATGTGCTAAGCCAGGAAAATATTAAAACTGCATCGTTCACCGCCTTTTAAAATTGAACCGGTTATTTCCACTTCGACCCGTTTTCCTGTCAGAGTCTCATATATTTCCTTTTGCCATCCTATTGAGCAATGACACATTGTATCCGAACTTACAAAGGAACTGTTTATAAACGGACAAAAACATGCTTCTCTTTTCCTGTCAAAAATCCGGATTATTCCTTTCTCTTTATCATATTCTGTCCTTTCCACCCATTTCTTTCCGATATCTTCCAGGAATCCTTCGATATCACCCTTAAATTTTATGACATCGTCATTAAAATCCTTTGCACATTCACGGCCCAGTTTTTCCATTGCTAAAAAATGCAAAAGCTGCACAGGAACAAAGTCCGTATTTACAGACATCCTTAAAAAAATCCTTGCGTTTCATTTTATATGGTGTTTATTAATTAAGATCAATGAGATTTAATTTACCCTTAAGAGAATCAGGGATTGATGTTTCGACACTTGTATTGTCCTTTAGAAATCGTCTTATAAGAGGGAAAAACCGGTCATGTGCGTCAATATACATAAAATGTCCTGCATCTTCGAGTATTACAAGCTTTGATGAAGGTATATGTTTATATACCTTATAGGCTCCCTCACATGGAAATGCATCGTATGTCCCATATACTATCAAGGTCGGACAATCAATAACCTCCAGTTCATTATAAATATCAAAGTCCCCGAGATCATCCATTAAAAATTTGCCGATGGCAGCCTGGTTTTTTATTGTATTCTTTCCAAAGGTCATGTCAACCTGGTTCACCAGGGATTTGTCCTTAAAAAAAGGTTTCATGATCAACCGCCAGTATTCCTGTACAATTTTAGTTTCCTGGTTCTTAAAGGATTCGGACTGTTCTATCTCTCCCATAATTTTTCTGTCTTCCTCTAATGTTCTTTCCTTAAGAGTATTAAAGTAGTCATTGAAATAGTCTTTACTTCCGCCTCCTGTGCTGACGATAACCAGTGATTTTATATTATCATGATATTTTATGGCATAACACATAGCCAGGGTGGCGCCCCATGAAAAGCCGATGATATATATTTTCCCCAGCTTCAGGTGCCTGCGCAATCCTTCAAGATCCTCTACAAAATTATCAACCGTTATAGATGCAGAATCGGCCGCTCCCGAAGAATTACCTGAAGCCCTCTGATCATAGAATATTACCCGGTTGTCATCGGCCAGCTCCTTAAGCTGGATAATACTGTTATGGTCAAATCCCGGTCCCCCGTGAAGAATAACAACAGGATCACCCTTGCCAATAATCTTATAATAAAGGCTTATACCATTGACGTCGGCATAGCCCTCTTCAATATGCTGCGAAGTATTCATTTTACAACCTGTAATTAAAAATAACAATAAAATTTTCAAAACCAATAAAACAGCAGATTCATGTTTCATATCCTTTAATATTAATTATTAAGCTGTTCGTCTATTGACCTTGTTATATCCGACTGAACGCTTCCTGTATGCAGTGTGGCTTTTGGCTCAATTAGCATGATCCAGCATTCCTCGTCTGAATATACCCTGTGTTCCACACCCTTGTTAACAATGAAGTATTCGTCCTCATTAAGATCAAAGCTTCCTTCATTCTTTATTTCCATAGTAAGTGAACCCCTGACCATATAAAACATCTCATCCTCATTATCATGGGTATGCCAGGGCACATTATGGCCTTTAACCTTGGTAATCTTAACGTATACATCGTTTACTTCACCAATAACTTTAGGTGAATAATATTCTTTAATACCTGAAAACAGCTTTACCAGGTTCTTTTCAATATTTTTCATAATAATATGGTTTAATTATCGGTACAATAAAGATATAAAAATGATATCTTAGATAAAAATAGGGACAACGCCCATATTTTGAATCCAAGACAATATGCAGTTTTTGAACAAATAATAATACCCGATGAAAAAATTCAAAGTAATTATAATCTGTTTGTTGCCGGCCATTCTATGTTGCAATAACTGCAGTGAAGACCGGCACAAAAGCAATGAATCCATATATCCCGATAAGATGTATGAATATTCTGATAATATCAGTCCCAGGTGGAGCAGTTTCGAAAATATTAACGGTGAAAAAGGCAGGGGCGGTATGGAGAACAATGGAGCAAAAGGACATGCTTTTGACATGATTAAATCTGGTCAACGTTGTGTATTACTGGACACCCGGGGACCTGGTATCATCAACAGGATATGGATTACGATTCGAAACCGTTCTCCCTATACTTTAAGGGGATTGGTTATCAATATGTACTGGGATAACGAGGAAAAACCCGCAGTTTCAGTTCCTTTCGGTGATTTTTTTGGCGTAGGACTTGGTAAAACAGCTATTTACGAAAACGCCTTATTTTCAAATCCGGAGGGACGATCTTTTAACAGCTGCATCCAGATGCCATTTGAAAAGTCTGCAAGAATTGAGATTGTCAATGAAATGGATTATGATTTATTCCTGATATTCTTCGACGTGGATTATCAGTTATTAAAACGCTGGGATGACAACTTTATGTATTTTCATGCTTTCTGGAACCGTAATACAGCAACAACACCCGGGGACGATTTTAAAATCCTGCCCGAAATTAAAGGCAAGGGAAGATTCCTGGGGACTAATATCAGTGTAATAACCAACCCCGAATACAAAGATTACTGGTGGGGTGAAGGGGAATTAAAAGCCTATCTTGATGGAGATGATGAATATCCAACCCTTGTGGGAACAGGTACAGAAGATTATATTGGAAGCGCATGGGGTCAGGGACAGTTTTGCAATAAATACAACGGATGTTTAATTGCTGATGCCAAAAACCGTCAATGGTCATTTTACAGGTATCATGTTATCGATCCTGTTTATTTTCATTCCGCCTGTAAAATTACTATGCAGCAGATGGGTGGTACATCAAAGAAGAATGTTATTGCCATGCAAAAAGAGGGAGTTAACCTGATTCCCGTGACTATTAGCGGTGATGAAGCCGGTTTAATTCATATTTATCGTAAAGACAGTGTCGTTGATTTGGAAAGTACTGAGCTGCCCGGCGATGATGCCTGGACAAATTTCTTTCGTTCGGACGATGTTTCTGCAGTCGCCTATTTTTATCTTGATATACCAAAAAATGACCTGCCTGAAATTCAGGACATTAATATACGGACCTGGAATTTAAAAAGGGACACTACCTGGTGAAGGTCAGGCTGGTATCTATGCTTTATTTAATGCCTGCTCAATGTCCCAGATTATGTCTTTGTAATTTTCCACTCCTATTGATATTCGTACGAGTGAATCTGTTACTCCCATTTCCTGTAAATCTTTTTCATTAATTCCTGCATGAGTCATAGTCTTGGGGTGTTCCGCCAGGCATTCCGTACTACCGAGACTTACAGCCAATTTTATAAATTTGAGAGAATTTAAAAACCTGAATGCCTCACTCTCTCCGCCTTTCAACTGAAACGATAACATCGCGCCGCTA
>CAZOLY010000171.1:0-7036 GCA_964580815.1 uncultured Bacteroidales bacterium | reverse complement strand
ATCCGTCCCTTATAAAGGGGTATTTACCGTAAATATCACTGTAAAATCCTACAACCTCAAGTGCCTGTTTAAAGTGCTGCATGGCTTTATCCAGGTTGTAAGGTAACACATGGTATTTCATCAGTAATGTATCATTATCAGCCAGTATCAGGGTATCATTAAACCGGATGTATTTTCCCATATAGAAGGTGACATTATAATTATTTATAGGGTAGCTCACAAACCATACAAAGCGCTTGTATGAATTATCAGCTTCTTCTGTTCTCCTTAATACTCCGTTTGACACAGCTATGTATCTGTCAGGGACTTCAATATTAATTGTCATCGAATCGGGCTCATCGGTGAGGTGATCTTTGTTGGGCCACCACGAGCTTGCACCAAGATGTTCGCACGCCACGGCCACCCATCTGTTGAACTTTTTATCCCTCTTCCATACAAAACCGCCTTTCCATGGAGGATCTTCTGCCACTCCAGGTTTTCCTGAATATTCAATCGATACAATATTTTTTTCCCCCGGTGTTAATTCACGAGGAAATTTTATGAAAACAGCATTGAATTCCCTCGTAAAATCCAGTTCCTGGTTATTCCATCTGATGGAACTGATTGTATAATTATCAAACAGGTCGATTTGGATCTGACTGCAGGAATCCTGCACAATAAAGTATATATCATTACTTCCTGTAATCTTTTTACCTATAGGGATTATTCTTACTTTAAGATCATAATAATAAACATCAAAACATGTTCTTTCGGGCCTCAATGCTCCCCTGAGCGTGTCTGCCCTGGTGTATGCAGGGCGGTAATTATTTTCAGGCAGTAACTCCTGTTTTTTATAATAAAACTTTTTCAGTAACTTTAATTTATAGGAAGGATCGCAATAATACCTGATGAGGGAGGATTTTTTGTCAAATCCAAAGGCAACAGCGTTAAGAAAGTCCATGCAGGCCCTGTCATTATCTCCCAGCTTTAATCTTGCCAGTCCCCTGTTGTATATGGCATTCGGATTACCCGGACTTATCCTGATATACTCGTTCATTTTATCGATTACCCCGTGATAGTTTTCTTTAATGAAGCAATCCACAGCTTCATTCCAGATTGTATCTGCATTCTGTGCTCTGACTCCGGAAGCCAGTACCATAAATACAAAAGTGATTGCCAGTAGCCTCATATTGTTATTATTTTATCTTCTTCGCGGACTTTTCCCTGTAATACTCGTTTAACAATAATTTAGCTGCAGTAAATGAACTTATCTCGTCATTAAGAACCTTTTTTTCATATTCACTTAAAAGGTTTCTAATATTAACACAGCTGTAGAATTTGTCCTTTATATTCTGGTTTATTGTCTCATATAACCAGTAACGTGCCTGCTCCCTTCTGTGTTTTTCAAAGAATTTATTCCTTTTTGTATATTTTTTATATTCAAGGATAGTATCCCAGATTTTGTCCAGCCCTTCGTTTTTTATGGAGGAGCATGTCATCACTTGAGGTATCCAGCCGGATTCCAATGGCCGGTAAAGGTGAAGTGCATTTTTAAAATCCTGCTGTGCCCTTTCAACATTTTTTATATTACTTCCATCTGCTTTGGTAATTACTATAATGTGGGCCATTTCCATAATACCCCTTTTAATGCCCTGCAGCTCATCACCGGCGCCTGCCAGCATAAGCAATATAAAAAAGTCAACCATGGAATGCACTGCGGTTTCTGACTGACCTACGCCAACGGTTTCAATAAATATGGTATCATATCCGGCAGCTTCACAGAGAATTACAGTTTCTCTTGTTTTTCTTGCAACTCCACCAAGAGTGCCTGATGACGGAGATGGCCGGATGAACACGTTTGGATGGCTTGCCAGAAGACCCATACGTGTTTTATCACCCAGGATACTCCCTTTAGTACGTTCACTGCTGGGATCTATTGCCAGCACAGCAAGTTTATGGTTTTTAGCTGCAAGTTGTAATCCAAGAGCTTCAATGAATGAACTCTTACCTACTCCCGGAACACCAGTGATACCAACTCTTATTGATTTACCTGAATAAGGTATGCACTTCTCAATAGTTTCCTGTGCTATTTCAAAATGATCTGGCAGTTTACTCTCCGTGAGAGTTATGGCCTGGCTTAAGACCGTACTGTTCCCTTTAAGAATACCTTTAACCAGTTCATCAGAAGTTAACAGTTTTTTCTTTTTTTGCCTTATTATTTTGACGGCATTTTTATTTATTGAAGCAGGTTGTGGTATGCCATCACTTACAATAAGTGTATTTTTATGCTTTGTCTTTTTTTTCACATTTCAACAATTCCTTCGAGCCATAGCAATATTTTCGGATTGACAGGATCATTTGTTATTACGGTAATCATCTTTTTCTGATTCCCTTTCCTGCCGGCAGAATTGAAAACTGCCTTTACCTGGGTATTATCACCGGGTTCAATTACGGTTTTCCTGGGGGCAACAGCTGTACATCCGCACGTTGCCCAGATCCTTCTGATAATAAGATCACTTTTTCCTGTATTTTTTAAAATAAAATTATGTTCAATTTTTTTACCCTGTTTTATTGTGCCGAAATTAAATGTTCTTGAATCAAAGTCTGCTCTTGGAGCATTTGCTTTTTCATCATCTGTAAGTCTGCTAAAATCTTCCGTGATAGTTGCAGTGACAGTAAGCATATTGTTATTCGGAATTTCGTCATTAACAGAAAGATAAAGTCTGTCTATTGTCCTGTCCCACTCATTTTTTAATGCTGAGTTATAAGTTATTTCAATTATTCCCTCCCCAGCGGGTTCTAATATTTCGGGCTTAAAAACAATTGTCAGAAATTCAGGCATATTCTTTAAGGCTGGCTTTATGGATTTTTCAGCAGAACTGTTCGCTATTTTGATAGTCCTGCTTTCAGTGGTCCCCTTTACAATTTCATTAAAGGCTACGTGAGTGTATTTTAACCTGAGGTCCCCCATCTCATATTTATATTCCCTGATAATTCTTGCAATTTTTTGTTCTGTAGTAACTTCTCCCTCGTCTGTGCTGACTGTCCCTTTGATTCTTAATATAACAGGCTGCCTTTCGGCATTGCTATTGATTGTGATTGATTTGGAAAAAGGGCCTGGCCTGCCCTTTGGGTTGAATCTCACTGTAACTGAGCCTGACTGGCCCGGGATTACAGGTTCTTTTGTCCATTCAGGAGTTGTACAACCGCATGAAGTTCTTACATCATTTATAATGAAGGGCATATCCCCGATATTCACAAAGCTGAATTCGTGAAACATATAGCCGGCATCAATGTTTATGATACCAAAATCATAGACTTCTTCTTCAAACCTTATCTTTGCTTTGTTTATCTGAGCTGAAATACCCGTAAACAGAAACAACGAAAAGAAGACAACGTAAAGCAGTTTTAAATTTTTCATTTTCCGGTATTGTAAAATTTTAATTGTTGTAAATTAATTTTTAGTTGCAAGAAAAGCAAAATTAGAAAAAAATAAAATAATAAATTAATTTTATATTGTCTTTGGATGATTAGTTATCAATATAACATTGCATAATGATAAAACTCTCGAGGCTGATATTTTTTTATGCTCTGCTTTTTGTTTTCCCAGGCATATATAGCCAGTTTTATAACGGCCATAAGATGAGATTCGGGAAAAACAGGGTTCAGTACAGTGATTTTTACTGGGAGTTTTACCGCTATGATAAGTTCGATATATATTTTAACCAGTTCGGTACGGAACTCGCACAATATACTGCAGATTTTGCATTAAAGGAAATGTCGCGCATTGAAAGGCTTTTTAATTATAACCTGGATAAGCGAATAATTTTTATCGTTTTTAATAAACTGTCAGATTTCAGACAAAGCAATATAGGATTAGTAACTGGTCAGGATGAATATAATATAGGTGGGGTAACAACAATTAGCAGGAACAAGGTGTTTCTTTATTTTGAAGGAGACTACGTCAAATTCGAAGAACAAATTACTGCAGCAATAGCAAAAGTATTAATTAACGAAATACTATACGGGTTTGAATTGAAAGATAATGTTACTAACTCAACGCTGATTAATCTGCCCGAATGGTATTTTGAGGGGCTGGTTTCTTATGTGTCAAAAGGCTGGAACTTTGAAATAGAGAATAAAGTTAAAGATGGCATAATAAATAAAAGATATAAAAAGTTTAACCGCCTTATAGGAGAAGATGCTGTTTATGCAGGACATTCATTCTGGAAATATATAGCCGACACATATGGAGAATCTGTGATACCGAGCATTATTTATCTGACAAGAATAAACAAAAACTCCAACTCATGCTTCCTCTATGCACTGGGCTTTTCGTTGAAGCAGCTATCCTATGACTGGATGAGTTATTATTTGGATCTTTATAAAGAAGATCAGTTTCGTCAGAGCTTACCTGAAACAGGCAAAATCCTGAAACACCCGCGCAGAAAACGTGTTTACCAGCAAATAAAAATCAGTCCGGATAAAAAGTATATATCATACGTAACTAATGAATCAGGGCAGTATAAGATATGGCTTTATAATTCCGAAACCAATAAACATAAAAAGATTATCAGAAGAGAGCATAAACTTGAGCAGATTACTGACTATTCTTATCCTGTTTTGGCATGGCATCCCTCAGGAAGAATATTGACATTTATTACCGAAGAAGAGGGAGGATTAAGGCTGTATTATTACACAGTGGCAACAAAAACACTGGAGGTCAGAAATTTTTATTATTTTGAAAAAATACTCGATTATTCGTTTTCTGATGATGGTTCATTATTTGTTTTTTCAGGGGTAAAGAAAGGCAAAACGGACATATTTGTATATACCATTGCTTCCGGCACATTTCAGCAGATAACAAATGATTATGCTGATGACTTTAATCCAAGATTTATCAACAATTCCGAACAGATTGTTTTTTCATCCAACAGGTATTCCGATACCTTAGACAGTGAAATTAACGACAGGAGAAAGGCTTTAAGTCATAATTTGTTTATATATGATTATAGGAACGGGGATAATGAGCTTATACGCCTGTCAGATGATAAATATGCGAATAATATCCAGCCTTATGAGCTTAGTAAAAACAAGTTTCTTATACTTAATGACAAAAGCGGGATAATAAACAGATATGTATCCCGGTTTGATAGCACAATAAATTATGTTGATACTGTTATTCATTACAGGTATTACTCCAAATCCTTTCCGGTTTCTGATTATTCCAGGAATATCATTGAACAAGATTATAACCAGAAAGCAGGAAAACTGGGAGAAATAATTTTTAATGACGGGAGGTATCAAATCTATGATCATCCAATCGATGAAGAAATCATTCCAAGAGAGGAGCATGGGCCTACTGAATTCAGAAAGATATTCACAAAGAAAATAGCTGAGAGGGACAGCATTGAAAATATCAACAGGAAAGACATGAGCATTCAGTCAATTAAAGATAACACCATTATTACCAGTGACAGGGATACATTTGTTTTTAATGAATATGAGATTGACATTAACAATTATATTTTTGAAAAAGAAAAGATCAATTATTACAATTCAAAGCTGAAAGATAAGAATATAACCCTGTCTTTAGATACAGCCGAGAAAAAGAGGCCTAAAATACGGATATATCAGACAGCTTTTTATCAGAATTATATTGTTAACCAGGTTGACTTTAGTTTCTTAAATGAATCTTATCAGGCATTTACGGGTGGGGCTGTATATTTTAACCCTGGCATGAATTTGCTTTTTAAAATAGGAACAAATGATTTGTTTGATGATTTTAAAATTACCGGCGGATTAAGACTGTCATCCGACTTTAACAGTAATGAATATCTTATTAGTGTTGAAAATCTTAAGAAGCGTCTCGACAAGCAAATAGTCTTTCACCGGCAGACTTTCAGGAATGAAGGTGAAGAGGAGGGAGAAGTGTTTACAGTTAAAACCCATACCCAA
Organism: uncultured Bacteroidales bacterium; assembly: GCA_964580815.1. GTDB lineage: Bacteria > Bacteroidota > Bacteroidia > Bacteroidales > UBA10428. The sequence continues at coordinate 1,099 of CAZOLY010000171.1, read as the reverse complement.
GAGCTGTCATTTATTTTCAGATATCCCTTTGACCAGGTAAAATCGTGGGTTAGAACCTTAACTTTCAGGAACGACAGGACGATATATCTTGCCACTAATATTAATTATCTTGGCAAAGCGAACATAAATAAAACATGGGTTGGTTTGAAGGTCGAATATATATTTGATAATACCAGATCCCTGGGGATGAATCTGCCAAGCGGCACCAGGTACAAATTGTTCGGTGAGTTATATCAGCAGGTAAATGACAATTTCGATGATTTGATTGTCCTGGGAATTGACTTCAGGCATTATATAAAGATACACAGGAATCTTATTTGGGCTAACAGATTTGCTGCAAGCACATCACAGGGATCAAGCAAACTGGTATATTATCTGGGAGGGGTTGATAACTGGACAAATATTACTCCTTTTAAGGTGCCCACATTTATTCCTTTAAGTGAGATACCCATAAATACCGAAGCTAACTATGCATATCAAACTGTAGCCACAAACATGAGGGGATTTTCCCAAAATGTAAGAAATGGCAACAATTTTGCCTTAATTAATACGGAAATCCGCTGGCCGATAATAAAATATTTGGCCAATTACCCTATAAGTAATAGTTTCTTAGAGAATTTTCAGATTGTCGGATTTTTTGATATCGGTACTGCATGGTCCGGATTAACGCCATATTCCAAGGAGAATGCTTACGATAAACAGGTGATTCCTCCCGACGGGAATGGAAATCCTATAACAATTATAATTGATACCAACAGGGAACCATTAGTTGCTGGCTATGGGTTCGGACTGCGTTCACAATTACTGGGCTATTTTGTGAGGCTTGACTGGGCCTGGGGAATTGAAGACAGTAAGATACGCGATAGAATTTTCTATTTTTCTCTAAGCCTGGATTTTTAATTATGTTAAATATTGATAATTTTAACAGGAAATATCTTTTAAGAATAAATATAAAGTATAAATTTGTTTATTTATTAATTAAAATTAAATGTTATGGCTTACAGAATAAATGATGAATGCACTGCTTGTGGAATATGTTTGCCTGAATGTCCTAATAGTGCTATAAGTGAGGGCGATCCCTATGTAATAGATCCTGACA
>CAZOLY010000170.1:0-7048 GCA_964580815.1 uncultured Bacteroidales bacterium | reverse complement strand
CCTGGATAAGTCATCTCATCCTGTATTTTCTTTGCTATCTCATAGGACAGGTTGTCGGCTTCCTTATCTGAAATCTTCTCACTTCCAACGATCACCCTTAGTTCCCTTCCTGCCTGGATAGCATATGTTTTCATGACTCCCGGGTATGAAAGGGCCAACGCTTCAAGGTCCTTAAGCCTTTTGATGTACGATTCGACAACCTCCCTTCGTGCACCCGGACGTGCCCCTGATATTGCATCACACACCTGTACTATTGGGGATATCAGGCTTGTCATCTCAATCTCATCATGATGAGCTCCTATGGCATTACAAATTTCAGGCTTCTCCTTAAATTTCTCTGCCAGCTTCATGCCATGAATTGCATGAGGTATTTCAGGATCATCATCAGGTACTTTCCCTATATCGTGAAGCAAGCCGGCCCTTTTTGCCAGTTTTGAGTTCAGGCCCAGTTCTGTGGCCATGACAGCACTTAAATTTGCAACTTCACGCGAATGCTGCAAAAGGTTTTGTCCGTATGAAGAACGATATTTCATCTTACCTATCAGCCGTATGAGCTCCGGATGAAGTCCGTGTACCCCAAGATCAATAACTGTTCTCTTTCCGACTTCCACTATCTCTTCCTCAACCTGCTTTTGCGTTTTCGTTACAATCTCTTCTATGCGCGCAGGATGAATCCTTCCGTCAGTAACCAGCTGGTGTAATGATAAACGGGCAATCTCCCTGCGTACCGGGTCAAAAGAAGAGAGTACTATAGCTTCAGGCGTGTCATCAACAACAATCTCCACACCTGTTGCAGCTTCCAGGGCACGTATATTCCTGCCTTCCCTTCCTATTATTCTGCCTTTGATCTCATCACTTTCAATATTAAATACCGTAACCGAGTTTTCAATAGCTGTTTCAGATGCAATACGCTGTATTGTTTCAATAATTATCTTTTTTGCATCACTCGAAGCAGTCATCTTTGCTTCGTCCATAATCTCATTAATATAGGACATAGCCTCTGATTTTGCCTCATCCTTAAGGGATTCTATAAGCTGTTCTTTTGCTTCACTCGCGGACAAGCCCGAAATAGCTTCAAGCTGTTCAACCTGCTGCTTATGCATCTTTTCAAGTTCCTCATTTTTCTTATCAACAAGAGATATCTGGATATTTAAGTTTTCACGTATCGCATCTATCTCATTTTTTGCCCTCTGGGTTTCTTCAAATTTTTGAGATAAAAGGGTCTCCTTTTGTTTGAGTTTCGATTCAGCAGCAATTACTTTACTGTTTCTTTCACTGATATACTTCTCATGTTCTGACTTTAATTGAAAGAACTTCTCCTTTGCCTGCAGAATTTTATCCTTTTTTATAACTTCAGCCTCCAGTTCAGCATCATTTATAATAGTATGCCTTTTTCTTTTAAACAGGATGTTCCATACATAATAAGAAACTATGCCACCCGCAATGAACGCGGATATTCCGATAATTGCACATTTAACTGAAACTGCAATATCTGTTATTATCATTAATATATTCATCATTTATTTGGTTTATTGTTGAAAAAAAACCCGCATAAGCTTCCTTGTGTTGATAAAACCCCATTCTGTCATGGGTGGAGTTGCCAATCTATTTCGAGGTTCCAACGTCTTCCTTAGAAGAATCCCAATAAATTGGGATTAAGGCCTGCTCTTGACAAACTGAGCTGAACTCCAATGTAGTTAATGTTGAGTTTCACAAACAAAAAAAGAAACTATGCGGGCTGATTCTTAAGTATTTTAAAGAACGTTTATTACTCTCCTTTTAAATATTCTTCCAGTTCTTCATTTAATTCTCTGATGTTTTCTTCCAAAGGTCCAACATCAAATTTCTGGTCATATTCAATAATCCTTGTTACAAATTGCAATGCAGCCATTGCCAGAAAATCCTGCGTGTCTTTGTCGGCATATTTTTGCCTGTATTGAAGAACTTTCTCATTAATCATCCTGGCTGCTTTCCTTATTTTCTCCTCATCCCTTCTGTCAATCTTTAATGGATAATACCTGTCAGCTACATTTACTTTTATCGATAGCTTATCTTCCATTATATTTAAAAAAGTGTTTATCTATTCAAAAGAGCAATACATTTATCAATCTCCCGCACAATTCTATTAACCTTAATTTTTACATCATGCGTACTTTCATCAGATGATGCAAAAACCTTGGCCAGTTTTAAAGTATCATACTTAGATTCTGTATCTTTTATTTTATTCTCTAAGTTAGTTATTTTATGTGTTAATTCTTTATTTTTTACAATGAATTCGCGATTTTTTTCCTTCTGCTGTTCATACAATGATATTATCGATTTAATGTTATTTCTTAAACCGTTTATTATTTCATCATTTTTGTTATCCATCAATAAATTTAATTATTATATGAACAAATATAAAAATTTATTCCTTTATTATTCTAAAAACAATTATTAAAATTTTTAGTTTTACAACTTTTAAAAATATATTGATATAATGCTAAAAAGTATACAATTTCAGGACTATAAAATATTGATATTTTGCGCTGCTGTTATGTTAACCTGCCTTTCCGTGGAATCGTTATCCCAACCGCATGAAGAACACGAAAATTTTCACGAGCCTTTAAATATCCCGTTATACCTGTCGGGTAACTTTGGGGAAATAAGGTCAACCCATTTCCATACGGGAATAGACATAAAGACTCAACAGGAGACAGGCCTGAAAGTATATGCTGTTTATGACGGGTATATATCGAGAATAAACCTGCAAAGCGGAGCCTATGGAAAATCTTTGTATATAACCCATACAAATGGTTATGTTTCGGTCTATGCGCATCTGAGTAAATTTATGCCGGATATTGAAGAGTATGTCAAGAAAAATCAGTACCTGAGGCAGAACTACGAAGTTAACCTGTTCCCTGAAGTAAATCAATTTAAGGTTACGAGGGGCCAGGTGGTAGCATATTCGGGAAATACAGGCCGATCAGGCGGGCCGCATCTGCATTTTGAAATTCGTGATGCCAGAAACCAGAATCCCCGGAATGTGCTGATGTATAATTTTAATGTAAAGGATAATATCAAACCTAAAATTTATAACCTGGCAATTTATCCTGTTGATAAATACAGCCTTGTTAATAATATGAACCGGAAGCTTATTATCCCGGTATCCGGGAATAACGGACTTTATAAAATAAATAATAACGGCGGTATCAGCGTATCAGGTAAAATAGGATTCGGCATAGAGACTTTTGACTTCCTCGACGGTTCAAATAACAAATGTGCTGTCTATTCAATTGACTTATATGTCAGGGACACTCTTATATATTCTCATCAGCTGGATGAACTTTCATTTAGCGAATTAAGATATGTCAACAGCCATGCGGATTATGAAGAGAGAATGAAGAACGGCAGGATAATTCATAAGCTCTTCCTTGAACCAAATAACAAACTTGGCATTTACACACATTTGATAAACAGGGGAATTTACGAATTTAAAAAAGATACTCTCATAGATATTAAAATTGTGGTGAAAGATATAAGACAGAACGAATCTCAATTGTTGTTTTCAGTCCGGAGCATGGAACAGGAAAAGTTTATTCCTGAAATACAGCACGACCCCGATTATGTTAAGACTTTCTATTATAATATGCCTAATGAATATCAAAATGATGAACTGAGAATATTCCTGCCGCGGGATGCGCTGTATGATAATATTGATTTCAGGTACTCCAGGATTATCGGCGATTCATCTGATTATTCAGGTATTCATTGTGTACACGATGAGTATACTGCCCTGCATAAGGATTACTCCCTGTCGATAAAAGCAAAAGACCTGCCTGAAAGACTTCAAAATAAGGCCCTGGTTGTATATATTGAAAAAGATACGAATTTCATAAGTGTCGGCGGTAGCTGGGAAAACGGCTATGTTACTGCCTCAGCATCAGATTTCGGAAAATTTAAGGTTTCCGTTGATACCATTGCCCCTGTGATCAGTCCTTTAAGTTTTTACAATAACGGAAACTATAGGAACGGGGGCAGGATAAGCTTTAAAATTACTGATGACCTTTCGGGAATAAAAACATATAATGGATATATTGATAACAAGTGGGCCCTGTTTGAATACGATGCAAAAAGCAGTACATTAATCTACTGGTTTGATCCTGAAAGAATTTCCAAAGATACAAACCACGAACTGGAAATAGTCGTTACGGACTATAAAGATAATGCCGGTGTATATAAAGGCACTTTTTATTACTGATAATTCAAACTGCAATGGTTGTCTATAATGTTGTGGGAGTTATGTCAGGGACCAGTGAGGACGGACTGGATCTGGCACTATGTGAATTTATAAATAAGAATTCTCACTGGGAGTATTCCATTGATAAGGCTGCGACAATTCCTTACCCTGAATACTGGCTAAAGGTATTTGGCAGTGCCGACAGTATGCCGGCATTTGATTTTATCAGGCTTCACAACTCTTTCGGTGCATATATAGGGGATTGTATTAACAGATTTCTTGAGGGTGCGCATAAGAAGGTTGATCTAATTGCTTCGCACGGACATACCGTATGCCATAAACCCGAAGAGGGGATAACATTTCAGATGGGAAGCGGTGCTGAGATAGCTGCAAGGTGCAAATTAATGACGATATCTGACTTCAGGTCCCTCGATGTTGCTTTAAAGGGACAGGGAGCCCCGCTTGTTCCGGCAGGTGATGAATTATTATTTGGTGAATATGACTTTTGCCTTAACCTGGGTGGTTTTGCAAATATTTCATTCAGGGAGGGAAAGTTAAGAAGAGCATTCGATATATGTCCGGTTAACATTATTATTAATAACATAGCAAAGCAGCATGGCTATGAACTTGATAAGGATGGCAGACTGGCAAGCAGGGGAAGCGTATCTGTGGCATTGCTTGAGAAACTTAACAGTATTGATTATTATAAAAGACCCCTGCCCAAATCATTGAGCAGGGAATGGCTGCTGTCTGCCTTTATGCCCGTAATAAATGAGTATGACCTGTGTACTGAGGATAAACTCAGGACTGTTTATGAACATATCGTAATTCAGGTTGAAAATTGTGTGAACGCAAAAACAGGAGCTTCGATCCTAATCACCGGAGGGGGGGCATTCAACAAATTCCTTATTAAATTGTTAAAACAGAACTGTGAAAATGAAATTTTTATTCCCGGTGACATGACGGTTAAATATAAAGAGGCGCTGATCTTCGGGCTGCTGGGAGTTCTCAGGCTTAGAAATGAGATCAATTGTTTTTCATCAGCGACAGGATCAATCTCAGATTCTTCGTCAGGCACCATTTATTACTATAATTCAGGAACCAAATAAACTTAACACTTATGTTACACAAAAAACTCATTGTAATAATACTTTTAACAGTTATTTACCAGGTAAAGTCCCCATCGTGCACAAATTTTATTATTTCAAAAGGAGCTACTGCTGACGGCTCAACTATGATCACATATGTCGCAGATTCGCATGTCTTATACGGCGAGCTTTACTTAAGGCCCGCCATGGATCACCCTGCAGGCTCATTTTTTGATATCTATGAGTGGGATACGGGAAAATACCTGGGGAAAATAAAACAGGTAAAACATACATATTCGGTCGTTGGTAACATGAATGAGCACCAGGTAGCCATTGGTGAAACAACATATACGGGCAGGGAGGAATTGCAGGATACTACTGCCGTATTGGATTACGGCAGTTTAATGTATGTTACGCTTCAAAGGGCCCGAACTGCCAGGGATGCCGTTAAAATAATTGGTGCCCTGGTTTCTGAATACGGATATTACAGTACGGGTGAGTCTTTTTCTGTCTCTGATCCAAATGAGGTATGGATAATGGAAATGATCGGAAAGGGTCCCGGGAATAAAGGAGCAGTATGGGTTGCAAGAAAGATTCCCGACGGATATATAAGCGGACATGCCAACCAGTCAAGAATTACTACTTTCCCTCTTGATGATTCCCTGAACTGCCTGTATTCAGAAGATGTTATATCCTTTGCAAAAGAAAAGGGCTACTATGAAGGAGAGGAAAAAGATTTCAGTTTCGCCGATGCTTACTGTCCTTTAAATTTCACAGGCGCAAGGATTTGTGATGCCCGTGTATGGTCAGCTTTCAGAAGGGTGGCCGACGGGATGGACAAATATACAGATTATGCCATGGGTACAAACCTTGAGAACAGGCTGCCTCTCTGGGTAAAGCCAGGAAAAAAACTGACAGTACATGACGTCATGGAGCTTATGCGCGACTATTTTCAGGATACTCCATTGGATATGAGCAAAGATTTTGGTGCAGGCCCTTTTCAGTGCATTGTACGCTGGCGTCCTCTATTCTGGGAGATAGACAGCATCACCTATTTCAATGAAAGGGCAACATCCACACAGCAAACCGGATTTTCGTTTATCGCCCAGTCAAGATCATGGCTCCCTGACCCTGTAGGCGGCATATTCTGGTTCGGCGTGGATGACACATACAGCACGGTCTACTCCCCAATGTACTGCGGAATTACTGAAGTGCCCGAATCATATGCGGAAGGAAACGGCTCAATAATGGACTTCAGCGATGATGCTGCATTCTGGGTGTTTAACCAGGTATCTAACTTTGCCTATACAAAATACAGCTATATAATACCTGAAATACGGCAGAAACAAAAAGAACTTGAGACTTCACATATTCAGAAATGTGCTGAAACCGACAAAGCAGCAGCCGAACTATACAGGAAAGACAGGAACCTCGCCCTGGACTATATTACCAGCTTCTCCGTGGAGACAGGAAACTCGACCGTGACAGAATGGAAAAAGCTTTACAGGTACCTGTTTACCAAATATATGGATGGAAACATCAAAGTAAAAGTCGAGGGCCGGAAAAATCCCGACCTCGACCAACCGGGCTACAGTGATGAATGGTACAGGATACTCATCAGGGAGACAGGAGATAAATTCAGAGATCCTGAAGGAGGCCACCATTGAAAATTTATAACTGTTTTTACTAATCTGAAAATAAATTAAAAATTTATTCTCCCTGTCTGAAAAAATATTTGTAA
>CAZOLY010000169.1:0-7101 GCA_964580815.1 uncultured Bacteroidales bacterium | reverse complement strand
TCCCAATGAAAAACTTGCAATATATCAGAAAGCTGCTGAAAATTATCCGGAATGCTTCAGGGCTAAAAATAATGTCGGAAGTATATATGCCGAGTTAGGTAAAGTGGCAGAAGCCAAGGAAGCCTTTATGGCTGCCAAAGCACTTAAAGAGAATGATGCAATTAAAAACAATTTGGGAGCTGTTGCTTTATTGGAAGGCGATGTGGCAAAAGCTGAAGAACTATTCGCATCAGCTATGGGAGCCGGAGATGTCGTAAATTACAACCTGGGTATAATAAAAATTAAACAGGGTGATTATAAGGCAGCAGTTAGCTATTTTGGCAACGATCCTTCATTTAATGCAGCACTTGCCCAGTTGCTAAACGGTGATACGGAAAAATCATTAAACACACTTAACCAGATGGGTGATGTTGAATGCGGAATGGTTTATTATCTGAAAGCTGTTGGCAGTGCAAGAAGCGGAAGGGAAGAAGGAGTATTGAATAATCTGCGTACAGCTGTTGGCAAGAAGAGTGAACTGAAAGACCACGCCAAGAAAGATCTTGAGTTTGCAAAATATTTTGAAAACGAGGCTTTTAAATCAATCGTGGAATAAAAAAAACAATATAATAGTTATTAAAAGCGATCCTGTATATTCAGGATCGCTTTTTTTTTAGTTTATTAATAAGATCCCAGAGCACTATCCCGGCACTTACAGAAATGTTAAATGAATGTTTTGTTCCAAACTGCGGAATTTCTATGCAAATCTCACTCTCATCAATAACTGACTGATCTACTCCTTTCATTTCATGTCCGAATACCAGGGCATATCTTTCACCTTCATGTACAGGGAATTCATTTAACATAATACTTTCATCTGTCTGTTCAATTGATATTACTTTGTACCCGTCTTTCCTGAGCTGTTTTATGGCATCTGTAGTTTTGTTGAAATACTTCCAGTGCACTGAATCAGTTGCACCCAGTGCAGTTTTGCGAATATCTTTATGAGGAGGGGTAGCAGTTATTCCACATAAGTAAACCCCCTCGATAAGAAATCCGTCTGCTGTTCTGAAGACAGAACCTATGTTGTTAAGGCTTCTAACATTATCCAGTACAATTATAAAAGGATATTTATCAGCCTTTTTAAATTCTTCAAGTGATTTTCTGTTAAGCTCAGAGTTTTTTAATTTTCTCATTTTGCGGGATATTTATTATGCTCGAGATAAAATCATTATAAAAGGATGAAAGATAAAAAAAATAAATATTTTAGTATCTGAAAATTTTAATAAAGAAAAATATCGCGGGATGAATATACACGAATACCAGGCGAAGGCACTATTGAATAAGTATGGGGTTACAGTACCGGAAGGAATTGTTGCGGCCACACCCGCAGAAGCAGCTGATGCAGCCAGGAGGATACTTAAGAAAACAGGAACATGTTCTTTTGCTGTAAAAGCGCAGATACATGCCGGCGGAAGGGGAAAAGGCGGAGGCATAAAGATTGCAGGAAGTATTGATGATGTAAGAAAGTACGCAGATGAAATTATAGGTATGCGGCTTATTACACACCAGACAAGCAATGAAGGTAAAAGAGTAAACAAAGTGCTTGTTGAACAGGATATTTATTACAAAGGAGATAAGACGGTTGAAGAGTATTATTTAAGTATATTATTAAACAGAAACACGGGGCGTAATATATTTATGTATTCTCCCCAGGGGGGTATGGATATTGAAGAAGTCGCATTAAAATCACCTGAATTGATTTATACTGAAGAAATTGATCCTGTTAAAGGGCTGCAACCTTCCCAGACTGATAATGTCGCCTTTAATCTCGGATTGACAGGTAAAGCATATAAGGAGATGATAAGATTTGTAACTTCCTTATATAAGGCTTATATTGAAAGCGATGCTTTGCTTGTTGAAATAAATCCTGTAATAAAAACTTCGGATGACCTTGTATATGCTGCAGATGCTAAAGTTAATCTTGATGACAATGCTCTTTTCAGGCATCCCGGATATTCGGAAATGAGAGATCCTGATGAAGAAGATCCGGCAGAAGCCGAGGCATCGGAATATAATCTAAACTATATAAAGCTTGACGGTAATATAGGCTGTATGGTTAATGGAGCAGGCCTGGCAATGGCCACAATGGATATGATCAAATTGTCAGGCGGCAATCCTGCTAATTTCCTTGATGTTGGCGGTTCAGCCAGTCCCCGCTCGGTCGAGGCCGGATTCAGGATAATTCTCAAAGATCGGGATGTGAAGGCAGTAATGGTTAATATTTTTGGAGGTATAGTGAGGTGTGACAGGGTTGCCGAAGGTATTACGAAAGCATACAAATCAGTATCATATATAAATATACCTGTTATCGTCCGTTTGCAGGGATCTAATGCAATGATTGCCAAAGAGCTCCTGGATAAATCAGGAATGAATATAGTACCTGTAATTACCCTGCAGGAAGCTTCTGATATTATAATTTCTTCCTTCTGACCGGCAAAGTCATACATCTTGGTCCCCCGCCTCCGCGTGCCAGCTCCCCTCCCTGAATTGTGACAACGAATTTTTTGTATTTATCCAGGTCTTTTATCCCTTTTAATACATCTGCAGCCTGAATAATCTCAAAACCATTATGGTTCAATTCTTCATTAGTATATATGTTTCTTTCATATCCAATAATCTTTCCCGGAGCAAGGGTAAAGAAATTGGCCCCGCTATGCCACTGTTCACGTTCCTGCATCAAGGTCTTATTTTTACCTCCACAGGGAATAGTATCCACATCAATTTTAAGTTTTTTCAATGTTCTGATAACATCATCCAAAGTCTCAATCTTTTTAACTTTGCCGTTATTAAGTGTGATTAGCACTGTCTGATAGTCCAGGCGGTTAAAGATTACAGGTTCATATACTATGCATGTTCTATCATCGATGAATGTAAGGACCATGTCAAGATGTATAAAGGATTCGGGTGAGTGAGGAAGTTCCTGTACTATCACATGTTTTACCTCTTCCTTTTCACATAATTTACTTATTATATAATCAACACCCCGGGAAGAAGTACGGGTGCCTATACCTATCATCAATATATTCTTGCTGAAAACTATTATATCCCCTCCTTCTACCGTAATATCCCTGTTGCTGTTTTCGGGATAACCCGGATTAAATGCTTTTATTTGAAATTGAGGGTGATAATTGAATATAGCTTCCATTATCAGGGTTTCGCGCATCCTGACTTTCTTAGCCATCTTTGCGATAAATACACTATCATTTATAACAAAGGAAGAATCTCTTGTAAAAAAGAAATTATGCAAAGGATCAAGTGAATAGTTGTTTTTATTAAGGTAGGTGGTTAAATTGTTTTTTTCCAGCAAGACTCCTTCAATAAGTTGGCTGACAAGTATTTGTTCAGGCAGCTCGATGAGTTTATGATACATAATATGAGATTCACAGGTTTGGGCTATTTTTTGAACAAGTTCTTTTCTTGACTGCTCAGTTTTTAAAACCTCAGATAACAGGTCTTTGACCTCAAAAATTTGTGCAAATTTTCCAAGAATTCCTTTAAACTGGCTGTACTCCCTGGAAGCAACCGGCAGGTTAAGGATATCGCTATATAAAGCCCTTTCCGCAGTGGAGGGGGTCATTTTTTCAACTTCCGGCCCCGGAGAATGAATAATGACTGCTTCAATTTCGCCGATTTCTGAATTTACTGCTGCTTCAATTCTGTTAATTACTGGCATTTCGCTGTTACGTTATGTATATAATTAATTTTTAACACCTGTCTTTTTATGTGTCCCGTCACAAAAGGGCATGTTACCTGAACTACCGCACCTGCAAATTGAAGCTACCTTCATTTGTTTCATTTCTTTTCCGTCAGTTCCGATAATTTTGAAGTTACCTTTTATTATCATCGGACCGTTTTCCATTATTTTTATTTCTGTTTTCTGTTCATGTTCGGACCTTTTCTCAGGCATACCCGCTTCTTTTTCAATATCCCTGTTCCACTTATATGTCAGGGCGTCAGTAGGGCACTTGTTGACTATCTTTATTATTTCTTCAGTAGATGCACCCTGCATATTGATCCACGGTCTTTTTCTCGGATTGAATACCTCTATAAGTTCACTGTAACAATAAGTCGCATGAATACATTCAGCGGGCTTCCAAAAGACCGTTATTTCTCCGTTTGTATATTTTCGCGGTTTTCCATACATGTCATCAATTTTGGTAAAAATAATAAATTAATAATGAATTTTATTTATAACCATATTGTTATAACAATGATTAGATTTAATAGTTGAGTAATATTAAATTAATCTGCAGTTTTCCATAAGTCCGGTTTTATATAAAGGATTTTACACAAAAATTGCAATGGCCGGTTATTATTTTTTACCATTAATTTTATCATTGTGAAGAAGGCATGCTTTTAATAACTTTGTCCTTTATAAAAAATAAGTCTTTGGTTAAACATATAAGAGTTTTTTTCGTTAAATTAATCCTGGTATTGGCATATTTATTGTAAAGTCTACAGAAATTATTTGTATGATCCGTAAAATTGTAACAGGGGCACTGATATTATTCATGGCCGGTATTTTAAGGGCACAGGATACTATACAGCTGCACAAGGATGGTGCAAAATATGTGCTTTACGGAGTAATAATAAACGGTGATACATTATTTCTTTCCAGTATTGATGAAGTATACATTTACCCCCGACGCCAATTTGATTCGCGCAGGGATTACCGGCGATACAAAAGACTGATCAGGAATGTCAAGAAAGCTTATCCCTATGCAAAGCTGGCAAAGAAGAAGTTAGACGAAATTGAGGCAAATCTGGGAAAGATAAAATCAGAAAAAGCCCAGAAAGAGTATATTAAAAAGGTTGAGAAGGATTTAATGGATGAATATGAAGAGGAATTGAAAAAGCTCACATTAACCCAGGGCCGGATATTAATAAAATTAATTGACAGGGAAACGGGTGAAACATCCTATGAACTTGTTAAGGAATTAAGAGGCTCACTTTCCGCATTCTTCTGGCAGGCTTTAGCACGGTTATTCGGGTCAAACCTTAAAAGTGAATTTGATGCCGATGGCGAAGACAAGTTAATAAACGAGATTGTAATTCTTATTGAGAACGGGCAGCTTTGATTACTTCTTCAGGAGCCTGTACCAGTTCAATTAAAACTCCTTCGCCACATAAAGGAAAATCCTCATTTCCTTTGGGATGAATAAAACAAATATTATGTCCCCCCGCTCCCTTCCTTATACCTCCCGGAGTAAAACGAATACCCTGTTTTTCCATCCATTCCACTGCTTTCTGCAGGTTGTCAATCCAAAGTCCGATATGATTCAGCGCCGGTTCATGCACATTGGGTTTCTTATCAATATCCAGCGGTTGCATAATATTCACCTCAACCGTTGCAGCTCCGGTGCCTGTTTTTAAGATATCTTCATCCACATTCTCTTTTTCACTATTGTAACTGCCTGTCTTATACAGGCCTAATATATCTATCCATAATTTTTCGAGCCTGGATTTATCTTTGCTGCCTATGGCAATATGCTGGATCCCCAGGACTTTAAAAGGACGGGTATTTGTCATTTTATTTTCAGCTTTCAGGGGTTAGGTGTAAGTTGAAAGTTCATTAAACTGCTTAAAAATAGCACTTATTAATATTATTAATTGCGATTATGGTTATTAATTTTAAAATTTTACAATATTTTTAACAGCAAATTTATTCAGGATTTTATTTATATCTGATGAAGAAGCTTATTCCTTTAATTCTGAGAGTCATACCAAGAAAGCACCTGATAAGGTTAAGTTACGTGTTTATGAGAATAAGCGCACTTTTTTATAAGGGTAGTAATGTTGAGTGCCCTATTTGTAACAGCCGGTTCAGAAAATTTCTTCCTTACGGGCACAATATAATCAGGGATAATGCTCTATGTCCCCGTTGTTTATCACTCGAACGCCACAGGTTGATGTGGTTGTTCCTTAAGGAAAAAACCGGTTTCTTCTCCGCAAATCTCAGGGTACTGCATATTGCACCTGAACAATGCTTCTATTCAAGGTTCAGGAAACTTAAGAATATCGATTATATCACTGCAGACATGGAATCGCCTCTTGCAGATGTGAAACTTGATATTCAGGAGATGCCGTTTAAAAGTAATGAATTCGATGTGGTAATATGTAATCACGTCCTTGAACATGTTAAGGATGATGAAAAAGCTATGTCAGAAATACTGAGGGTGCTTAAGAAGGGAGGCTTTGCCCTGATGCATGTGCCGATAGATTATTCTATGAAGGAAACATATGAAAACCAGGAAATTATTTCGCCGGAAGAGAGAGAGAAACATTTCAGACAAAAAGACCATTACAGGTTATACGGACTGGATTTTCCGGAAAGGTTAAAAAAGGCCGGGTTTATTATTACTGACAGGAATTATGGGGAGGAACTGGATGAAGAGGCAATCAGAAGATTCGGAATAATCAGAAATGAGTATATGTATGCTTACCGTAAATAGCAGATTTTTAATTTTTTTTTTAATAAATACAAATAATTATCTATATTTGTCAGACAAACTATTTTTTAATGAAAATTATCATAGTCATCGTATCTGTCCTCGTGGTCCGCATTCTCAGAATGCTGAGGTAAGGATGGAGCATGCTATGATTTAAGATATAAAGCCATTCTTACCATTAAGGATGGCTTTTTCGATTATATATATATTATAATGCAGCAATAAAAACCGGAAAATATGCAAATTAAACTCAGAAGTTCAACCACTACCGAAGGCCGCCTTATGGCGGGGGCCAGAAGCCTTTGGAGAGCAGCAGGCATGAAGGAAGAGCATTTTGGTAAACCTGTCATTGCTATTGTGAACTCCTTCACCCAGTTTGTGCCGGGCCATACTCATCTGCACGATATTGGCCAGCATATTAAATCCATTATTGAAAAAGAGGGTTTTTATGCTGCCGAGTTTAATACTATTGCCATAGATGACGGGATAGCCATGGGCCACGATGGGATGCTGTATTCACTGCCTTCACGGGATCTCATTGCAGATAGTGTTGAGTATATGTGCAATGCACATAAAGTGGATGCTATGATTTGTATCAGCAACTGCGATA
>CAZOLY010000168.1:0-7139 GCA_964580815.1 uncultured Bacteroidales bacterium | reverse complement strand
ATTTTGGGCAACTAAAAAAAACTAACATGAAAACAATAGGGTTAATTTACAGCAATTACTCCCTATTACTAACTAAATCCTTAAAATCAAAAATCAGCAGCTTTTTTTCAAATGTTCTGTCATTTCAGCTTAGATTAATTGTTCTTACGGGTATATTAACCATAAGTACCAGTTATCAGACTGAAGACAGTTGTATTGGGAAAATTTCCTCCGAGCAGTTTCTTCCTGTTTTTAAAGCAGACTTAAACCTGAGGTTAATGTCGGCCAGTAATGATATGGCTTTAGAGGTTATGGATAATAACCTTGAAACCTCCGGACTGATAAAAACATTCTATGCTTTAAACGGATACAAACCAGCATGGACTGTAAATAACAATCTTACGGGGAACTCACGGGAATTCATCAAGCTGGCTGAAAGGTCAAGAAATTACGGTCTTGACATGAATTCTTACAACATCAGGTTAATTAAAAAGCTTGCATCAGCGCTTCAGAAAAGCGATATTAATGGTGATAACATTAAATTAAGGCAGGATTTGGAACTTTTAATTACAGATGCCAGTTTTAAATTTATGATTCACCTTGGCAGGGGGCTGTATTATTCGGATAGTGATTCAGCAACTGCAGTTTATATAAATTCATTACCGGGGTATTTATCGGAATCAATTAACAACGGCAATCTGGTTAGCAACATATTAAGTTTACAGCCGGAAAATACGGACTATAAGCGTTTGCAGAAAGCGTTGGAGAAATACCTTGAAAAAGTATCATTGAATGATGAGGAGCATGACATACCCGCCCCGGAAAGGGATCCTGATAATGCCCGGATAGAGACAGCACAGGTGCTTATTAACCTTGGATATCTCGTTGAAGCTGATTCGGATATTGACACACTTTATAAATCGGCGTTAAGGGATTTTCAGAAGTTTCATGGCCTTGAGCCGGACGGCAAACTCGATAAAAATACAAGAAATGCACTTTCAAAATCCACTTTGTACAGGTATAACCAGATAGCGTTGAATCTCAACAGATTAAGAAATGAGCAGAATTTAGGAGATACTTATATTTATGTTAATATTCCTTCATTTAAGCTCAGGGTTATTGAAAAAAGTGAAGTCAGGAAGGTATTTAATGTTATTGTTGGAAAACCTGAAACACCTACACCTGTAATGTCAAGTAAAATTGAAAAGATTATAACAAATCCGTTCTGGAATGTCCCGAAAAAAATTACTCTTTATGAATTACTGCCGCAGATAAAAAAGGACTCAATGTATCTGAAAAGAAACCGGTTTAAATTAATGGACAGTGAATTAAATGTTACACAGTATAATGAAATTAACTGGGAGAATGTAAGTGCCGACAACTTTGATTATTATATAAGACAGGATGCAAGCAACGCAAATGCCCTGGGGATAATAAAATTTATATTCAATAATCCCTACCGCATTTACCTGCATGATACGCCGGGCAAAAAGCTTTTTACAAAAAGCATCAGGGCGTTTTCACATGGGTGCATTAGGTTGCAGAATCCTGATCAGCTTGCTGAATATATCGTAAAAAACAACTGCTGCAGCCAGGATGATGTACAAATAAAAACTTTGCTGGAAAGAGGCACGCACAGGGAAATAGAAATTACCAATCCGTTAAATATTTATATCAGATATCTTACTTGTGAGGCAGATGATCAGAATAATATTTATTTCCTCAATGATATATACACGAAAGATAAGGAGCAGATGGAACTGTCATTTAACTGATTAGTCTAAATATTATCTGGGGGATTAATAATCTTTGATTCCAGCATATAGTCCTTATCGGGATAATAAATAAACAGGCAGCTCTTATCCCTGATTGTATTAATAATGTTTTCATAATTCTCCTGCGGTAAAGCGGGGCAACCAAAGCTGCGGCCAAGGCGGCCATGGTTTTTTATAAATTCCTCATTGACATAACTGGCTGAATGAATTACTATAGCCCTTTCCATGGCATTATCGTTTATATCTTTTTCCAGTCCGGTCAGGCGCAAAGAAAGTCCGTGTTTCCCATAATATGTATCACCGGTTAAAAAGAAGCCAATACTGCTTTTGTACGAACACTTTTTATTCGAAAAACTGTCGGCATATTTTGTGCCGGAGTTTTTGCCATGGGCAACCAGCGATTTAAAAAGTATACTGCCTTTGCTGATATCAATGACAAAAAAGCGCAGGGCATCGGATGATTTGCTGTAATCAATAATTGTAAGTATTGAATTATTGGCTGTTACATTTTTGAATCTCAGCAGGTTGTAACCCTTCAGTGCCTGTGTTAAGGCATCAGGATTTAATGCGGGGTCATTTATTTTTTTATAAAGAGCCTGTACGCAGGAAGCTTCAAATCCTGCGGTAATATGGTCAGAGGTATTGCTAACAGGCATTTCACTGGTAATTGAAATAAATTGCATTAACATAAATACAAGCGTGTAGATACCGGTCATAATTTTTAATGATATAATTCCGGCAAAAATAAGACTTAAATAAGGATTTTATTTTAATTTTTTTTAACAGATCAAATTCTTTTTTGTAGACCGGTGGCATGATTATTGCTTAATTTAAGCGTAGTATCTAATATAATTAAGTTATGAAAAGGATTGTTTTTGCATCAGTATTTATGATGGTTTTAACATCATACGGGTTCAGTTATGTTGATAAACCTCCAATCAGATGGGGCAAAATAACGAAGACAGAGTTTGAAATAAGTTCATTCCAGGGAGATACCTCAGCCGGCGCTGTTATCCTGTGTGATTTCGAAGATATAAAAATAACGAACCGCACTTTTTATACAAGACATGTTCGTATTAAGATTATTAATGAAAACGGACTGAAGTATGCAAATATAGAAATCCCTTACATGGACTGGAATAAACACGATGATATTATTGAATTAAAAGCCCAGGCATATAATCTTGTAAACGGGAAGATTGAAAAATACAAGTCAAAGCCCAGGGATATATCAGATATTAAGGTTGATAATAAATGGAGAAAAAAGATAATAACGATTCCTGAAGCCAGGGCAGGCTCGATAATTGAATATTACTACACTATTGCTTCCCTTGATTTTATAAAGCTTGATGACTGGTATTTTCAGTCTGAGATACCCGAATTATGGAGTGAGATAAGACTTGACGTTCCCGAGCCTTTTATATACCTGGTAACATATCAAAAAGGAAAAACTTTATCATCAGATGAAGAGCAAGAATTTGGTAAAAGCCTTGAATGGCTTTATAATACTAAGAGGCTGAAGAGGAGAATTGAGCTGGCTCAAAAAAATCATATACTTTATGAATCACCTGATAAAAACTACAGGGTTTATGTGATAAATGACATGAAGAAGAAAATAATCATGAAAAATATGCCCGGAGTAAAGCATGCAGAAGGATTCATTAGTATTAATGATTATTATCCTAAATTACGGTTTCACCTTTTTGAATCTTCAGGCAGGCTACCATGGATATACAGGCCGTTAATCTATACTACGCTTGATGATTATGAAACAACCACGAGATGGGAGCTGTATCATTCAAACAGGAAAACAGGCTATGTACAATATCTGCTTGACACCTGGCCGGAGATGAATGAAAAGATGCTGGAAAGCGATCGGTTCGGGATGCAATTGTTAAAACATATAAATTATGTGCCTGTTTTTGACAGTATTCTCAGAGGCAAAAGTTCCCATGAAGATAAGATGATCGCAATTTATGATTTTGTAAGTAAGTCAATGAGCTGGAATAAGCAATATACTGTTTATGTGGATAAGGGACTGGCGGAACCGTTTAATAAAAGAGAAGGCACAAGCAGTGAAATAAACATGATAATGATTTACCTTTTAAAAAGGGCAGGACTGGATGCATATCCTGTTTTGCTAAGGACAAATGACCTGGGAATGCCGGAGACCGTTTATCCTGTGCATAATCAATTTAACCACGTCATTGCCTTGGTAAAAATTGAGGGGGATACATACCTGCTTGATGCGATTGACCCGGACAAGCCTTATAATATACTTCCTGAAAAGGATTTGAACACCAGGGGATGGATAGTAAGCAAAGATGATTATGGGTGGGTTAACCTGATATCGGCCTCTCCGGGGACAGAAGTTGGGGCCCATATATTTATATTATCTATCTTACCCACACTGCCGGCTGAGCCGAAACCGATATAGCCCATAATTAATGTCCTGTCTTTAGCTTTCATAACAGGATTAATCATATCATTAAAATAGACTGTTATGGTTTTTTCAAGAATATTCCGGATAACCTTTACCCTATGCCATTTGTTATTCTGCAGATTAATATCAATACTTGTATTAGCACTTATTTTTGTGAGCACTTCTTTATTAACCAGGAAAACATTATGAGAATCTTCACTGCCTTTTGAAGCCAGCTTAATGTAATAGTAATTAGAAGTATCTTTAAATCCATAGACAATACATATGCTTCGATCAGCCTGTCCTTCCCCCGTTGTCATTATATCAAGCTCCATTATGAAATCACTGAACATGTGAGGTGAGATTATTGCCAGCATATTTGGGCGTCCCGCTGAATCGGAGTATCCGGCCTTTTCAGAAAATTCAAGATAATAGTTATTCCTGTCCTTTGAGATGCTCCAGTAATCAGGATTGGAAAAGCTAAAATCTTTTAATGCGTCCTTACCTGAAAAGTTCTGGCTGTACTGGACTATATAACCCAGAGGCAGTTCCTGCGAATAAGATGCCAGAATAAATAATGAATTTATAATTACTAATGACCATATTTTTTTATTCATCTTAAGATTTAGTCAGGACAGGCTCGTGGTATTTCTGGATAAGTTTCATCAGTTCATTGTTATTAATGGGCTTGCTTATAAAATCATCAAATCCTAATTTAAGATATATATCCTCAGCCCCTGACATAATACATGCTGTCTGCACAATAACAGGAAGGTTTTTTCTGATTTTCCTGATTCTCTTCAGGGCTTCACATCCGTTAATTCCGGGTAGTTTAACGTCCATTAATACCAGGCCTATATCACTGTTCCTTTTGCAGATTTCTATAGCCTGTTCACCGCTTTTAACTATAAGATAGGATTTTATGTTCTCCAGCTCGAATAATTCCTTAAAAAGTACACAGCTAATATCATCGTCCTCAACTATAAGTATCATATTCCCGTTTTTCTTCACGATAAAAAAATTGATCTAGCGAAGATATCTTTCTATTTACGGGAAGTCAATACCATGTTTTAACAAATTGTTAACAATTTTATGTTAATAACCTTTTAAAGATTTATCCTGCCTGCCGAAGCTTCGCCTTACAGAGAACTCTGTATGGCAGACAGGCTTGGCCCAGGCAGGGAATTGGGGATATTTTATAAAAAATTAATTTTAATTGAAATTTTGAAATTAAATTAGCTATTCTTAAGCGGAGTTTATTATTATTCGGGAATGAAAAACGAACAGGGGCAGCAAAGAGTACATTTTATAGCCATTGGAGGTGCAGTAATGCACAACCTGGCAATTATATTAAAAAAGAAAGGATTTATTGTCACGGGATCGGACGATGAGATATTTGAGCCATCCAGATCAAGATTGTCAGAGCATAAATTATTACCCGCAGTGGCAGGATGGCAGCCTGATATTATAAGCAGGGACATAGATTTAATAATTCTGGGGATGCATGCAAGGAAGGATAATCCCGAACTATTGAAGGCTATGGAGCTGGGAATAAGAATATATTCTTACCCCGAATATATTTATGAAATGACAAGGAACAAAACGAGGGCAGTCATAAGTGGCAGTCACGGCAAGACCACCATTACTGCCATGGTAATGCATACATTGAACTATCATAATTACAGGTTCGATTATCTTGTGGGGGCTAAAATTGAAGGATTGGATTTTATGGTCGGATTGTCGGATGATTCAAAAGTTGCAATTATGGAAGGTGACGAATATTTTTCTTCGCCGCTTGATCCTGCACCCAAGTTTCACCATTACAGGCCGCATATAGCTTTGATTAGCGGCATAGCCTGGGATCACATTAATGTTTATCCCACATTTGAAGAATATACCGGGCAGTTCCGTTCATTTGTCAGGAAGATTGAGAATAAAGGTGTTTTGATTTACAATGAAGATGACGGGCACTTAAAGAATATCATTAAAGGATTAAGGAGTGATATACAAGCTATTTCATATTCGGCTCATCCCCACGAAAATGATCATGGGACAATAAATCTGTTATATAAAAATAAAAAGATACCGGTGCAGGTTTTTGGCGACCATAATATGCAGAACATCAATGGTGCCAGGCTGGTTTGTAACCAGCTGGGCATAACAGATGCACAGTTTTATAAGGCTATTTCCACGTTCAGGGGGGCTTCAAAGCGGCTCCAGCTTATTGGAAGCAATGACTATGCAAGTATATACAGTGACTTTGCCCATTCGCCCTCGAAGCTGGAAGCTACGGTGAGTGCAGTCAAAAATCATTTTCCCGGAAGGGCCCTTGTTGCATGCATGGAACTTCACACATTCAGCAGTCTGAATAAGAATTATATAGGTAATTATAAGGGGACAATGGACCTTGCAGACGTGGCTATTGTTTACTATAATCCCGAAACATTGATACATAAAAGGCTTGAGATTTTAAGTGAAGGGGAAGTTATGGATGCATTCGGTTTAAGAAGGTTAAAGGTGTTTACTGATCCCGGGAAGCTTCTGGAGGAATTAGCATCAATAAGCTGGAAGGATAAAAACCTGCTGTTAATGAGCTCGGGCAACTTTTCAGGAATAGACATAAATGAACTTGCTGGTAAATTATTGAATAAGTAAGCAAATTAATTAACCAAACGTTAACGAATTAATAAATAAGAACATGGAAATTAAAGGCACTGGAAATATCGGGATGCAAGGATATTAAAGTGGAGATAACAAAGTCAATGGCCCGTGGTGACGCATTAACCGAATTTACTGTAAGCTGGGCCTGATTTTCCAAAAAATTTTCTGTTTTATTTTGTGCCGAATTCAAATTGTTATACATTTGCACACCTGAAATTTAAAATGTTTTTTGGTCCGGTCGTCTAGGGGCTAGGACGCCAGGTTTTCATCCTGGTAACCGGGGTTCGATTCCCCGTCGGACT
>CAZOLY010000167.1:836-7288 GCA_964580815.1 uncultured Bacteroidales bacterium | reverse complement strand
TGCTCCAGCTCTTCATTTTTTATTTGCCTGGGCTTCAACCGGATATATGCAGATGCGAGTAACGTAGCTACAACAACAACCATTATTGTTGAGAATATTACGATATACAAATTACTGAATAGTTTCATCCTTATACTTTATAACTATTAAGAGCGCAGTTCTGCTCTTTTTAATCTCCTTGTAATATTTGCTGCAACCACGTAATGGTCTATCAGCGGAGCAAATACATTCATAAGTAATATAGCCAGCATTACTCCTTCAGGATATGCCGGATTAAGAACCCTTATCAGTATGGCCAGTAATCCGATCAAGAATCCGTAAATGAGCTTCCCCCTTTCTGTCTGGGCAGCAGTAACAGGATCTGTAGCCATAAATACTGCTCCGAAGGCAAATCCTCCGATTAATAGATGTTGCCATGCAGGTATTTCCATAAAAGGATTGACAGCAAACATGTTTAAAATCAAACCCATAAATAATCCGCCGGTAAATGCAGATACCATAATTCTCCAGCTGCCAAGGCCGGTATAAAGCAATATTGCTGCTCCTATTAATATTGCGAGGGTTGATGTTTCTCCAATAGAGCCGGGAATAATTCCGAAAAACATGTCGCCCGTAGTGTAATGCTCCCCTATACCATTGACAAAACTTGTATTTCCTGAAGCTGCCTGAGATAAGATTGTCTCTCCTGAAAAACCGTCAATTATGTTACTGCCGTTTTTTAGTCCGGCCACCCATACACTTACACCCGACATTTCAGAAGGATATGCAAAAAACAGGAATGCCCGCGCTGTAAGTGCCGGATTTAAAATATTCATCCCTGTCCCCCCAAAAACCTCCTTGCCTATAATAACTGAAAACACCGTTGCCACGGCAACCATCCACAGCGGTATTGTAACAGGGACTATCAGGGGAATAAGCATTCCGGTAACCAGGAATCCTTCATTCACCTCATGTCCCCTGATCTGTGCAAATATAAACTCAGTTGCCAGTCCGCTTACATATACAACGACAATAATCGGGAAGACCTGAATAAATCCGTAAATAAAATTTTCCCATATCGTTTTATATTCGCCCATGGCCAGAAAATGCTGGTATCCCACATTCCACATGCCGAATATCAGAGCCGGCATCAAAGCCAGGACAACTATTGACATGGTCCTTTTCATATCTATACTGTCGCGGATATGTGACCCTATTGATGTTACTTTGTTGGGTACATACAGGAAAGTTTCAAATGCTTCAAATGTGGATTGTAATTTCTCAAGTTTACCCCCCTTTTTAAAATGGTGCTTTATTTTATTAATATAGCTTCTTAACACTTTATTGAAATATTAAATAAATATAAACGCTACTACATTTCCTTAATCATATAATCAAGTCCCTCCCTTACAATAGACTGAACATTGATCTTTGAAGTACATACAAACTCACATAATGCAAAATCTTCAGGGGCGACCTCATATATTCCCAGCTTTTCCATGAGGTCTATATCTTTGGCAAGTATTGCCTTTATTAGCTGTACGGGATAGATATCCATAGGAAAAACCTTTTCATATTCACCTGTTAGCACAAATGGCCGCTCTCCGCCGTTAAGATTTGTATCTATCCTATATTCTTTGTCCGGTAGCAGCCACGACCAGAAAGACCTGGAGACGCTATACTTCTTAAAACCCGGCATAGCCCACCCCAAAAACTCATAATGGTCTCCTTCAGGTATTACCGTTATCTGGGAGTCGTAATACCCGACATATCCATCAGAAGAAATTTTTTTTCCGGTTAATACATCTCCCGAAATAAATCGCTTATTACCTTCAGCAACATTCTTTTCTATCATATTCTTTATTGATGCTCCTCCTGTGATTTTGTAATAACGTGGTCTGATAACTTCCGAACCTGTAAGTGCCACAACTTTCGAAGCATCATATATACCTTTTTCAAATAACCGGCCAATAGTGATAACATCCTGGGGTGCGACATACCAGATTATATCCCCCTTATTGAGAGGATCGATATTGTGTACCTGAATCCCTACATTTCCGGCAGGATGGGGACCCCTGAACCTGTTTATCTCGACGTTCCTGGCCATAGTAAATACCTGTGATGCAGGATACTCGTCGTTAATATTGAGATGCACCTTCCCAACTGTAAGTTTTGCCAATGCATCTATACCCCTTTGAAAATCAGCCTCGCCCCCTTTGACCACAAAATCATAATCGGGAGCCAGCGGTGCAGTGCTAAATGCCGATATAAATATCGCTTTTGGTATATCTCCGGGATTGGCAATAATATCATAAGGCCTCTGCCTTATAGAAGGCCATAGCCCGCTTGCAAGAAGATTTTTTCTGATTTCATTATCATTCATTTTAACAGGGTCACCCGCATCAAATGACTTGTATTTAATCCCGGGATCAGCTTTAATAACTATCTCAAGAATTTGCCTCCTTTCTCCGCGATTTATAGCAACAACACTTCCACTTACAGGGGAAGTCAAAAGAACTTCAGGGCGATTCTTATCAAAGAACAAAGGCGTCCCTGCCTTAACTTCATCACCCGTTTTAACTGTCAATTTAGGGATTAAGTTATGAAAATCTATAGGCTTTACAGCATATAGCTCCGAAGGTTCCGCTCTCATAAAGATTTTTTCAGCCTTACCCTTAATTTTAATATCTAATCCTTTTCGAATCTTTATGACTTTTGACATTATATATTAATAGTTTTTCAAAAATTAAAAGGCAAAAATAACTAATTTTAACTCTTGCACATATTTTATAGTAAAGATTTAATTCTCATTATATGAACTTTTTAAAACAATATAACTTGCGTATAAGCCACAAGCATAATGTATTCTTTGACTATTGCGCGACAAATTTAAAAATTATCCTATTTCTTGTTACTCTGACAACAATTATATGTCCGGATAGTTTACCGGAAAACAGATACCTGCTTGATGAAGCACCCCGGTATAAAGATTATACATATTCGGAAAACATTAAAACCGTGCTTTTCTTTAAAAAAGGATGGGAGCTTTCACTGCCAATTATAGAACTTAACAGTGACGAGAAATTACAGTTAATGTTTGATGATTTGGGTAGTAGCACAAAGAACTATTATTATACAATTATACACTGTGACTCGGAATGGGCCCCCTCAAATCTTTCACCTTCAGAGTATATCGACGGATTCAACGAAAACCAGATCAAAAATTATTTTTATTCGTTTAATACTACTTATGACTATGTTCATTATGAATTAACTTTTCCTAATGATGAAATAAGTCCTAAATTATGCGGAAACTATATATTGCTGGTATATGAATTCGATAATCCCGATGCAATAATTCTGACAAGAAGATTCTATATTGTAGATACAAAAATTGGTATAAATGCACAGATAAAAAGACCCTCTTCCCCTGATTTCATAGATACCGGACAGGAGATAGATTTCAGTATTATTCACAAAGGATATTACATAAGGGACCCCTATTCAGACATTAAAATAAACATTTTACAGAACAACAGGTATGACAACTGTATCTCTTCTCTAAAGCCTTTGTTTGTTAAGCAAAATGAACTTGAATATAGTTATAATTATGAGAATGTCTTTTTAGGGGGAAGTGAATACAGGTATTTTGATATTAAAAGCATGAGATACCAGTCCGAGCATATTAAACAGATCGATTTTAACTACCCCTATTATTATGTTACTCTCTATCAGGATGTGCCAAAGACTTTTAAACCTTACTACTATACTATTGAAATAAACGGGAAATATTATGTTGATGTCCAGGAAGCTCGTGATAAAAATATTGAAGCCGATTATGTTTATGTTAATTTTAGCCTGTCCTGTGACGTGCCGATGGCTGATGGTAAGGTTTATATCTACGGAGCGCTGGCAGACTGGAATTTAACAGAACAAAATGAGATGTCATACAACCTGGACAGCCGGGCATACGAAAAAACACTATTGTTAAAACAGGGATATTACAACTATGAATATGTATTTGTCAAAGAAAATGATACATATGCTGATAATTCCTTTTTTGAAGGCAGCCACTATGAAACAGAAAATGATTACGTAATTTTTGTATATCACAGTGACAATACAAGCAAATATGAAAAGCTTATCGGCGTGAAGTTTTTAAATTCACTCAGGGATGATTAGTTTTTTGCCTGATCTAATATAATACCTCAACATCAAGAAATAAAATCCGGTAATAAAAGCCGTTGTTAAACATTATTGAAAGCTATATGTTAGATAGAAGAACAATTTAAATTTTTATATATTAATATTGAAGAAGTTTAACAAAAATATTCCGGTTTAGAATAAATATTTTAATCATGAAAATAATGGTAATATATGCTTCAATAATAGCTTTGCTTTTCCTTACAGGCGCGTGCAGCATTATAAGTAATCCTGTTAAGAAAAATGTGGCTGTGCGGGACAGCCTGGTTATTAATCTGGCGGAACAGGGACTGGAGTTTATTATATATTTTGAAAAAGGAGAAGAACATAATCATCCGACCTTTGTTTTCTGGATAGAGGATATGAATGAAAATTACGTTCAAACACTGTTTGTCACAAAATCTTTTGCTACCGGCATATTCGGACATGGGCCTGTAAGCGATACTTTGTGGGGGACAGAACCGGGAATGGCAAAACGGCCGGCCGCACTACCCTACTGGTGGCATAAATGTGATAAGGAATCAATAGAGTCTACTGTTCCTGCTCCTGATCATCCTTTTGTCGATGCTTACACGGGAGCTACTCCTGAAGGCAGCTTCAGCCTTAGAATAAAAACAGACAAAACCGGCACTGGCAAATTCAGGCTGCTTATGGAAATTAACCAATCCTGGGACTGGAATGACTACTGGACAAATAATAAATTCCAGGATGATTATGCATATAAGTCATCATGTCAGCCTTCAGTAATATACTCGGTAACCATCGATCCCGAAAGCACAGTTAATGAGTATTACTTAAATCCGATAGGGCACGGACATTATTCAGGAAAAAACGGCCTGCTGTATACTGATCTGTCAACAATAACGACTGCTAAAAGAATAGCCAATAAAGTAATTGTAAAAATTCTTTAATTATAAGAATTTGAATCATATGTCTGAAGTATTGACTGCAAGAATGAGCATCATCAAAGCACCTATAATAGCCTTTTTATTATTTACCACCAGTTTGTATGGCCAGAATGGAAAAATTAAGGGCCGTATTTACGATATAACAAACAATGAGCCTTTGCCTTTTGCAAATATTATTATTGCAGGCACTAATACAGGTACTACCAGCGATATGGACGGCAACTTCTCATTTACAGGATTGAATCCCGGATTTATACAGCTGGTGGCGACCTATGTAGGCTATAAACAGGCTTTATCTCCCGAAATATTAATTACCAATGCCAATACTGCATTCATTGATATTGCACTGGAAAATGCGGAGACAGAACTTCAGGAAGTATATATCACAACTTTGCCCTTTCAAAAAACAAAAGAGAGTCCTGTTTCTTTAAACAAGATTTATACTTCGGAAATTGAAACCAACCCCGGGAGCAACAGGGATATTTCAAGGGTAATACAGTCCTTCCCCGGTGTTGGCTCTACCGTGTCGTTCCGGAATGATATTATTATCAGGGGAGGAGGTCCGAATGAAAGTAAGTTTTATCTCGATGATGTAGAGATACCCAATATAAACCATTTTGCAACACAAGGAGCCTCCGGTGGTCCGGTTGGAATACTTAATGCTGACTTCATTAGCTCTGTAGACTATTATTCAGGAGCTTTCCCTGCAAACAGGGGCAACGCTTTAAGCGGCATTTTTGAATTTACCCAGGTTGACGGAAATCTGGATAAATCAAAATTGAGAGGCACACTGGGGGCATCAGAGGTCTCGCTAACTGTTGACGGCCCTGTCAGCAATAATTCAAGTTATATATTGTCAGCCCGCAGATCGTATCTGCAGCTGCTGTTCGATGCTATAGGACTCCCATTCCTGCCAACGTTTAATGACTACCAGCTTAAATGGCGGACAAAGATTAACGATAAAAACGAAATTAAAATTGTCAGCATAGGGGCCCTGGATCAGTTTAAGCTTAACCTTAATATCAAGAATCCTGATGAGGAACAACAGTATATATTGAGCTTTGTACCTGTAAATGAGCAATGGAGCTATGCCATAGGCGCAGTTTATAAACATTATGGCGAAAAGAGCTACAAAACACTTGTCCTGAGCCGTAATATGTTAAATAATACTATCTACAAATATCCTGAAAATGACGAATCCCGGCCAAAAATACTGGATTACGAATCACAGGAAATTGAAAATAAATTCAGATTTGAGAATACAAGTATCTCAGATAAATTCCGGTTCATTTACGGTATAAGCGGAGAATATATCAAATATCAGAACAACACCTATCAGCAGGTATTTATCAACGATTCATT
>CAZOLY010000167.1:0-826 GCA_964580815.1 uncultured Bacteroidales bacterium | reverse complement strand
CATTTATAGATTTTTATAAATGGGGACTGTTTGTCCAGGCAAGTCAAAAACTTTACAAAGATAAACTTACCGTATCCCTGGGTGTCAGAAGTGATGCCAACAGTTATTCGGCAAGTATGCAAAACCTTATAAATCAGCTGTCACCAAGGCTCTCGGCTTCTTACTCACTAAGTGACAAGCTAAATGTTAATTTCAATACGGGAAGATACTATCAGTTGCCGGCATATACGACCATGGGATACAGAGATAACGATGGTGTATTGCGAAATAAGGAAAACAAACTGACATATATATCGGTCGATCATTTAATCCTTGGTTTTGAATACAGGTTGAAGCCCAAAATTATCTTCACAGTTGAGGGATTCCATAAAAAGTATAAAAACTACCCCTTTTCGCTGCGTGATTCCATTAGTCTTGCTAATAAAGGAGGTGATTATGGGGTGGTTGGAGATGAAGAAGTAAAATCAATAAGCAGCGGCCGGGCATACGGATTTGAAATATTAAACCGGACAAGGCTGGATAAAAAGCTGAACCTTATTGCTGCCTATACTTTCGTAAGAAGTGAGTTTAAGGATAACAGCAATGATTATATTCCTTCGGCATGGGATAGCAAACATTTGTTTACACTTACGTTGATACGCTACTTAAAAAACAACTGGTCTTTCGGAATGAAGTGGCGTTTTGCAGGCGGATTGCCTTATACGCCGTACGATCTCGAAACTTCCGCAATAAAGGAAGCCTGGGATTCGCGGGGAAGTCCTTATCTTGATTACACAAAATATAATTCAGCAAGGCTAAAGCATTTCATCAGATGGATATACGTGTG
>CAZOLY010000166.1:2957-7365 GCA_964580815.1 uncultured Bacteroidales bacterium | reverse complement strand
TGTTGTTTAAAAGTGGGAGTACTGAAGTTGATGTTAAAGGCGTCACTGCACTTAAGAAACTGGCAAAAGTACTTGAACAGAATCCCGATATTAATATTATGATAGAAGGACATACGGATGATGTACAGGTCATTCCGGGCTCAGCATTTAAAGATAACTGGGATCTGAGTGTGCAAAGAGCAACTGCCATAGTAAGGATTCTTCTTGACGGATCAAAAATAGACCCAAAGCGGTTAACAGCTTCCGGGAAAGGGGAATTTATGCCTGTTGACCTCAGAAAAACACCCGAAGCCCGGCAAAAGAACAGGAGAACTGAAATTATTCTTACTCCCAAACTGGATGAACTGTTTAAAATACTTGAGAATAATTAACTTTAATCTTATAATTTGATTTCTCTTTCGTATGTTTTATGATTACCTGAATTTCTTTTCAACATCTTCACCAGGAAAAATCTTTAATTTAATTAAACTTAAATGCAGCTACTTTATATCGGCATTAATTAAAAAACCATTAATCTCAGGTTATCCCTGTAGCATTTCAATTGAACCCACTACCTTCTGTAATCTTGCCTGCAGCGAGTGCCCGAGCGGACAAAAAGCACTAACAAGAGCAGCCGGCAACATGCAGATGACACTTTATAAAAAGATCACTGGTGAATTGGCCCCCTTCCTATTGTACCTTAACCTATATTTTCAGGGTGAGCCATTCCTGCACCCTGACATTTTTAAGATGATAGCGATTGCAAAAGAAAAAAATATATATACTAACATCTCCACAAACGGACATTTTTTAAACGCCCGGAATTCAAGGAAAATAGTCGAATCCGGACTTGACAGGCTAATAGTGTGTGCAGATGGCATGACACAGGATATCTATGAAATATATCGTAAAAAAGGAAATATTGAAAAGATAATTACAGGTATTAAAACCCTTGCAAGTTATAAAAAATCACTAAAATCCAGGAAACCACATATTATTGTCCAGTCGCTCATTACCCGGCATAACCAGTATCAGCTCCGTGAAATGAAAAAGTTTTATAAGCATCTCGGTGCAAACCGGGTATTATTTAAATCAATACAAATTAATGAATTCAGGATTGGCAATCCATTAATTCCAACAATAAGAAAGTATTCAAGATATAAATTATCAGAAGACAGGAATTACATAATTAAAAACAGGCTGGCGAATAAATGCTGGAGACTATGGAGTTCAACGGTAATTACACAGAATGGTATGGTACTGCCATGCTGTTTTGATAAGGATGCATCCTATGTTTTTGGAAATATTTATAAAAACGGTTTAAAAGATATCTGGGAAACCAGTAAGTATAATGAATTCCGAAAATCTATACTTACTTCCAGAAAAGATATTGGTATATGTTGTAATTGTACTGAAGGACTGAGTCGGATAATTATTAAAAAATAGATGCAAGGAATTATACTTTACATGTAAATATTGTATTGCTTATACGGTCATAATATCCTTTTCCCTGGATGCTATCATATCATCAATCTTCTTTGTAAAATCACTAGTCATTTCCTGTACTTCAATTTCTGCATCTTTAGCTAAATCCTCGGAAAGACCATTTTTCTGCAGTTTCTTAAATTCTTCATTAGCCTCCCGTCTTGAATTTCTGATACTTACCTTGCAGGTCTCACCCAGAGATTTTATTTGTTTGACCAAAGATATTCTTCGCTCTTCTGTTAAAGGAGGAACGGCAACTCTTATCAACTCCCCGTTATTTGCAGGATTCAAGCCAATATTGGCATGCATTATAGCTTTTTCAATAGGCTCAATCATATTCTTATCCCACGGCTGAATTATTATAGTTTTTGCATCAGGCGTGCTAAGATTTGATACCTGGTTCAAAGGAGTCAGAACACTATAGTAATCGACGGTAATTCCATCCAGGAGGCTTGTTGTAGCTTTGCCTGCCCTGACCCTCATTAATTCATCCTGAAGATGGCTGATGGCTTTATCCATCTTTTCTTTTGCCTCATCTATATAAAATTGAACTTCTTCTTCCATAAATTAAGTTATTAGTTTGAACTATAACAAATTTAAGAAAAATATATTTCAGTAATGAAAAATTAAACTATACTTTTATAATTGTAAATGCATAAAATAACTATCAGGCAGGATGCGCATCGACTCTTAAGGGGCAGGTTGTAATAAAATCATCATATATACCAATATATAGCTATGGTATGAACTATACTACCGAAATGTTTCGGGCTTTAAAAAAGTGGTTAGTATAAAATCTAGTCGTTCAAATTGTATCTTAAGAAGCCGGTGACAGTCAGACCATTATCAATCTCTCCCAGATATTGCCTGATCGTTTTTTTGCTGTCCCTGGTATAATCCTGGTTTAGTAATGTGCTTTCCTTATAGAACTTGTTTAACTTACCTTCAGCTATTTTATCCAGAATATTCTCCGGCCGCCCTTCACGTCTGGCTTGCTCCCTTCCAATTTCTTTTTCTTTTTCAACAATTTCAGGAGGAACATCTTCCTTATCAACAGCAACAGGATTCATGGCAGCAACCTGCATTGCCACATCCTTGCCGGCCTGAATATCAACAACTTTATTCAATCCGACAAGTGAAGCAAGTTTATTCCCTGGATGAACATATGAAATCACTTGCTGAGCCTCAATCCTGTCATAATAAGAAAGGTCCAGTTTTTCTCCTATAATTCCTATATGTTCAATTACCTTATCAGTAATAGCCTTGCCTCCAAGCTCAAGCTTCTTCAGATCCTCAAGATTACCAGGATTATCTGTAATTGCTTTATCGAGAATAGACATGGCAAATTTTATAAAATCCTCATTCTTTGCTACAAAATCAGTTTCACAGTTTAATACAATTATCGCACCTCTTCTTGCATCATTGGTTGTTTTTGCGATCACAACACCTTCGCTGGCCTCTCTGTCTGCCCTCTTATTCGCTATCGCCTGTCCTTTTTTTCTAATAATTTCAACAGCCTTATTAAAATCACCGTCAGATTCCTGAAGTGCCTTTTTACAATCCATCATACCTGCTCCTGTTGTCTTTCTGAGCTTGCTAACATCTGTAGCTGTAATTTCAGCCATAATATTTTTTATTTGATATTTATTATTTGTATATCTAATTTATTCCCTGAGTTTTTTGGCCGGGGCTTTTTTTATTTCCCTGATTTTCGGAACTATTATATCTTCATCAATTTCTTGTTCTTCTTCCTCTTCTTCTCCTCCTGCGTGATCTTCAGGCTGCTCTTCTTCCTTTTCTTCCTTTTTTGCCTTTTTTGCGATGCCTGCAGCTTCTTTCTCTTTCTCTAACTTCCTTTCCTCAAGTCCTTCATATATAGCTTTACAGACAACATCAACTATCAGAGCTATTGACTTTGAAGCATCATCATTAGCAGGTATAGGAAAATCCACTTCATTTGGATTTGAATTGGTATCAACAATGGCAAAAACCGGTATATTAAGTCGCTGTGCCTCGTGTACTGCAATATATTCCTTAGAGATATCTACTATAAACAGGGCAGCAGGTAATCTTGTAAGATCAGCTATACTGCCAAGGTTTTTTTCCAGTTTGGCTCTCTGCCTGGCAACCTGGAGCCTTTCTCTCTTTGACATATTATCAAATGTGCCATCAGTAGCCATCTTATCAATAGATGCCATCTTCTTTACAGCTTTTCTTATTGTAGGGAAATTCGTTAGCATACCTCCGGGCCATCTTTCAGTAACATATGGCATATTTACCCTTTTAACCTTGTCTGCAACAATCTCCTTTGCCTGTTTTTTAGTGGCAACAAACAATATTTTTCTACCCGATTTTGTCATTTGTTTCAAGGCAGCACAAGCATCATCGATTTTTGCTATTGTTTTCTGCAGATCAATAATATGAATACCATTGCGCTCCATAAAAATATAGGGAGCCATATTTGGATTCCATTTTCTTTTCAGGTGTCCGAAATGAACACCGGCTTCTAATAATTCGTTAAATGTTGTTCTTGGCATTTTATTTTTGTTTACGTTCAATTTTGTCAATCGCTAAGTAGCCATACCGATTAATCGGCATGAGTCTTTACGATTTAGATACTAAACAATGGTTTGATAAATTAACGTTTACTAAACTGAAATCTCTTTCTGGCTTTAGGCCGTCCGGGTTTTTTCCTTTCGACAACGCGGGGATCTCTGGTTAGTAATTTGTTTGCTTTTATCTTCTCCTTATTCTCGGGATTGATCTTAACAAGAGCCCTGGCAATAGCTAATCTGAGCGCTTCAGCCTGTCCTTTGGTACCTCCCCCTTTAATATTTACTTTAATATCATATTTTTCAAGCGAATCAACCAGTTTTAAAGGTTGCTGAATAAGATACTGAAATTGTTCAATAGGAAAATATTCTTTATAATCTCTTTTATTTAC
>CAZOLY010000166.1:0-2857 GCA_964580815.1 uncultured Bacteroidales bacterium | reverse complement strand
TTATCTTTTCAGCATTTACAACTATTACATTATCCCCACAATCAACATGAGGGGTGAAGTTTGACTTATTCTTGCCCCTTAAGATTTTGGCCACATTTGAAGAAAGCCTTCCCAAAATCTGATCAGTTGCATCAACAATATACCATTCCTTCCGGATGTCGGTTTTTTTCGCTGAAAAAGTTTTATAGCGTGTTGTATCCACCTTGCCCGAATATTTTTAATTTTATATTAAAGAATCAACACATTAAAATTTGTGGAGTGCAAAAATACAATTATTTTTAATATTACAACAATTATATCTTTTTTTATTTGACATATCACAAATATTAAAAAACTTCATAAAAACAAAATAGATTATGGATATTTTATATTATAATTGGAGTTTTTTAACAGCGTATTTAAAAATAACATTCTGATTTTATATATCTACAATTAACTTTAATGGACTATTACAGGAAGGATTTTCACAGGATAGTATATTTAACCGGATTAGCATTGCTTGGTATAAGTTTACCTGTGTCGTTATTTGGAATGAGTGTGTCAGAATTATTGTTAGCAGCAAACTGGGCCGCCGAGGTTATTATTGATGCGGCTGAAGGTAACTACAGGAAACTACAGATTTTTAAGCATCGAAAAAGTCTCCTGCTGATATTCTCAATTTATTTAGTGCATATAATTGGATTATTGTATTCACATGATTTTAAATATGCAATTCATGATCTGAGAATTAAATTGCCCTTGCTGGCACTCCCGATAATTATCGGGACATCAGAGCAATTAACAGGCAAACAAATAAAATATATTTTGCTTCTGTTCATCGGTACCGTAATTGTAAGTTCATTTATAAGTACGGCAATATTACTTAACCTTACAAAAATTGAAGTTAATGATATACGCGAAATATCGCGTTTCATTTCACATATCAGGTTTGCCCTGCTTATTAATATGGCCATCTTTACCTTAGTCTATTATGCATTTTTCGATACAAGTACATCTGATTTCAGGTGGAAAATATTTTATATTCTTGCAACGCTGTGGCTAATTGTTTTTTTATTCCTGCTCCAGTCATTTACAGGTATTTTAATCTTTATTATTATTACTCCCTTTATCATTCTTAGATGGATTATAGATCAAAAGAATATTATTGCAAAAACAACAGTATTGTTATGTCTTCTCATAGGAGTATTCCTGGAAGTTTATTACATAACAAGTTGTATAAACAAATTTTATTCAATCAAGGAGGTTAACATTGAAGACATTGATAATTATACTGTTAATGGAAATAAATATGATAATAATTTTAATAATAAGCTGCTTGAAAACGGCAATTATGTGAATATTTACATATGTGAAAAAGAACTTGAGAGTGAATGGAATAAAAGGAGTGAAATCTACAAATATGACGGGAAGGATAAAAAAGGACAAAATATAAAGCAAACTCTTATCAGGTATCTAACCTCCAAAGGTCTAAGAAAAGATTCTGTCGGAGTATCAAAGCTAACAGATGAAGACATAGCAATGATTTTAGATGGCTATTCGAATTATATTTTTAAAAGAAAATTTGGGATATATCCAAGGATCTATCAGATAATATGGGAAATTGATACCTATAAGAAACTTGGCAATCCCAGTGGCCATTCAATCACGCAGCGTTATGAATTCCAGAAAAACGCTTTGCAGATAATTAAGAAAAACTTCTGGCTGGGAGTAGGCACGGGTGACGTTAAGCAGGCATTTAATATTCAGTACAAAATCTCTAACTCCGCGCTGGCGCAAAAATGGCGGTTAAAAGCCCATAACCAGTTAATTACCTTTTTTCTCACTTTTGGTGTCTTTGGTTTCCTCTGGATAATGTTTGCTCTTATCTATCCTGTCTTTTACGAAAAGAAACATAAAAGCATGTTATTTGTAGTCTTCTTTATGATCGCCTTTTTTTCAATGCTAAATGAAGACACCCTGGAGACTCATGCAGGGATTTCATTCTTTTCATATTTCTATGCTCTGCTCTTGCTGGGATATAAAAATGATTAGCTAAATTGCTGTCAGTACTTATTTATTAAGAACATATTTTCTAGATTTTCTTCAAATTGAATCCTGAGAAAAATTACAGAGTAAATAAAAAGTTCTTCGAAAAAGACGCCCTTGAGGTAGCCCCCGATTTACTGGGAAAATTCCTTGTCGTTAAAAGAAATGAAACGCTTAAAAAATATAAAATTATTGAAGTTGAAGTATACCGGGGAGAGGAAGATGAAGCCTGCCATGCAAAAAAAGGTAAAACAAAGCGGAATGAAATTATGTATTGCAGCGGGGGATATTTATATGTTTATTTAATATACGGCATGTACTGGATGCTGAACATTGTTACAGGGAAATCGGGGCATCCCCAGGCTGTATTAATAAGAGGCCTTGAAGGATTGGAAGGCCCCGGGAAGGTTACTAAATATCTGGGTATTAATAAAAGTTACTATGGGGAAAACCTTGCGGTATCTAACAGAATCTGGATTGAAGATAATAAAGAAAATGCCGGATATGTCACACTTAAAAGAATAGGTATTGATTATGCCGGAGAATACTGGAAGAACAAACTGTGGAGATACGCTCTCATAAAGAAAAATTAAGAATTGTAATTACACACATTTTAATTTTAAATAAAATTTCTCGTTCTTTGTGTTTAATTTATTTTATTTTAATAATATATCATTGATGAGATGATGAAAAGATTTAGTCTGATAAATAATATTTCGGGATGGGTAGTCTTTATAGCAGCCAGTTTTGTATATCTGTCCACCATTGAATCAACATCAAGCTTCTGGGACTGCGGAGAATTTATTGCAAGCGCTTATAAACTGGAGGTGGG
>CAZOLY010000165.1:0-7638 GCA_964580815.1 uncultured Bacteroidales bacterium | reverse complement strand
TGTAGCGTGAGAGGGACTTGAACCCTCGGCCTCATGATTATGAATCATGCGCTCTAACCACCTGAGCTACCACGCCATAATTTATATATTTGCACCATGCTGGCGACATGCAGTGATTTGCAACCGTCAACCGCATTTTTTCAAGCATGCAAATATAATTTTAATTTAATAAATATATAAAATTCATACCTATAAATTATAATTGCAGTATATTCTGGGTTCTGTTATTTTATATGCACCTTGCTTTCATACAATATGAACCTGTTACTCACGCTGGAAACGGTTACAGACTTGTAATACAGATGATTTGACAGTTAATTATGAAAAACTGGTATAAATTTTTTTAATTAAGTTTTTTTCATATATTGCAAGCGTTCACTTGAGGATATACTATAATAATATTGATGAAGAGCAAGATTGTACTGGAATACACGATTAATTCCTCTCCGAAAGTATTATATGCAAGATTAAGTACTCCCGGGGGGCTGGCAGAGTGGTTTGCTGACGATGTGAACCTGAAAGGGAGCATTTTTTCATTTATCTGGAATGGCGTTGAACATAAGGCAAAAGTAACCCAGAAGAAAGAAAACAAATATATCAGGTTTCAATGGATGGATGAGGACGACAGGAATGCTTATTTTGAGTTCAGGATTAATATTGATGAATTGACGGGTGATGTGGCTATGGTAGTAACTGATTATGTTGATGAAGAGGATAAGGAAGATACCATTGAACTTTGGAATACGCAAATTAATGAACTTAAACATACTCTGGGGCTATAAGCTTTACAGGAAATAATATAAAATAATTTAACTTTGTATTCGTTTCAGAAATTACCGATTGATAAATATCATTCTTAGCCGTGGAACGAATATTACATTCTTTTTATATTATTATAACCCTGGTAGTTGCTGCTAATGGGTTATACCTTTTATACAGACTTATATTTCGCAGAACATTACACAAGCTGGTAATCAAATCCTTTCTTGGCCCTTTTTTCCTTATCTTTTGCCTTGTCCTTTTTTTACTGCTGATGCAGTTCCTATGGCGCTATATTGATGATTTGGTTGGAAAGGGATTGGGATTCAGGGTTATAGCGGAGCTGTTAATGTATACTGCTGCAAGTCTTGTCCCGCTCGCTTTGCCTCTTTCAATACTTATGTCGTCATTAATGACATTTGGCAACATGGGAGAGTTTTTCGAGCTGACAGCCTTGAAATCCTCCGGCATTTCATTGCAAAGAATAATGCTGCCCCTGGTTATTGTTGTCGTATTTATAAGTGTTGGAGCATTCTTTTTCTCGAACAATGTTCTCCCCTTTACTAACCTGAAGATGAGATCACTGCTCTATGATGTGAGGCAACAAAGGCCCGCCATACAAATTAACCCGGGAGAATTTTACAACGGAATAGAAAATTATAGCATCAGGGTAGGCGGAAAGAATCCTGAAACAAACCACCTTTATGATATAAAAATATATGACCATACTGCACGAAGAGGCAATAATAGCGTTACTTTGGCAGATTCGGGATATATGAAAATGACAGCCGATAAAAGGAATTTAATAATTACTCTTTGGAGCGGGACGAGTTATACCGAGCTGGGAGATGACAGAAGGAAAAGGGTGAAAACATATCCCCATCGCATGGATAAATTTAAGGAGCAGCGATTAATATTGAAATTAACGGGATTCGGACTGCAAAGGACAGATGAGAATCTTTTCAGGAATAATTATCAAATGATGAATTTAGATCAGCTTAACAAAGCTAAAGACTCTTTAAGGAAAGAACTTGAATTCCGTGACCTGCAGTTTTACAAAACCCTCATGGTGCAGAACTACTTTAAATTAAGGCAGAATTACAGGAGAATTGACCCGGAAAGACTAAAAGAAACCAGTGGAGACAGCATTGAGGGCCGGCAAAAAGACTATTCCGAAAGGATTAATATAGACAGCATATTTAATACACTGACATTAAAAGACAGGGGGAGAATAATAAATGAGGCTTTATCCTATGCCCGCTCATCAAAAAGCTATATTGAAAATACTGCTGAAAATCTGAAATATAAGAACAGGCATTTACGAAAACACGAAATAGAATGGCACAGAAAATTCACTCTTTCATTTGCATGTCTTGTTTTTTTATTTATAGGAGCCCCTTTGGGTGCTATCATCAGAAAGGGGGGGATAGGTATGCCAACGGTCATTTCAACAATAATGTTCATTTTTTATTATGTTATTTCTTTAATGGGTGAGAAGTTTGTAAGGGAAAGTGTTCTTACTGCCACTGAAGGAATGTGGATGTCATCATTTGTTTTGCTAATCATAGGTGGTTTCCTCACATACAAGGCTGCAACAGACTCTGCAATATTAAATATTGATACTTACGCTGGTTTCTTCAGAAGATCACTTGGCATCGACAAATTGCAAATGCTTGATATTAAAAGCCACCTCACCGGGAAATTTGGCTTTACAAATATAGAAATTAAAGAACTGCAAAATTCATTACGGTCATTACAAAAATCTGCAGACAAATACAAAAAGAAAGTTGAAAATAATATTAAAATAAATAATGCAGTAATTTCATATGTAGTACCGGGAACTGATGAAAATTTAGCAGAATTTGCGGACTTATATAATAAAATTATTGATGAAATAATTACAAGTAATTGGTTTAAAATAATTTACATACAACAGAAAGTTAATGAATTTCCAATAATTGATTTTACAAGATTTAAATTATCACGCTCGAAAGGTTATAAAATAATTACTTTTTTAATTTTCCCTATCGGATTATTCAACATTATCAGGTATTATTTGTCTCTCATTAAACTGAGAAAGCAATTAATTACTGTAATAAAAGTTACGCAATCAATTATTGACATTTTTAATAATCCTTCTTTATTAGCAGAATTAGAAATCGAACAATGAGAATCCTTCAGCTGTGTAACAAGTTTCCATACCCTCCCAAAGATGGCGGTGCTATTGCTATGTACAATCTTACCAGGGGATTAACCAGTATGGGGCATGATGTTACGGTTCTGGCGATGAATACGAAAAAGCACTATGCGATCCCGGATGAAGTGGTTAATGCCTTGAAAGATACTGCAGAATTCAGATATATAAATATTAATACTGATATTAATATTATAAAAGCTATTGTGAACATCTTTTTTTCAAAGCTTCCCTATAATGCTGAAAGATTTATAACAAAAAAATTTGCTAAAAAAATTGAAGAAATACTTAAAGTTAAGAAGTTTGATATTGTGCAGCTGGAAGGCTTATATCTTGTTCCCTATATTAATACGATAAGGCAGAATTCAAATGCGCGAATTTCATTCAGGGCACATAACATTGAGCATGAAATCTGGGAAAGGATAGTATATAATGAGAAAAACATTCTTAAGAGATGGTATCTTAAGATTATGGCCGGGAGAATAAGGAAGCTTGAGATCAATTCATTAAATACTTATGATTTGTTAGTGCCTATAACACACAGGGATGCCAAAATACTTAACGGCCTTGGAAATAGTAAACCTTATCATGTTTGTCCGGCAGGTATTGATTTAGAAAGAATAAAATATGACAGCAGGGAAGTAAATTTCCGGTGCCTGTTTTTTTTAGGATCCCTGGATTGGTTCCCAAACAAGGAAGGATTGGTATGGTTTATTAATAATGTATGGCAAAAGATCCATGCCAGGTACCCTGAAGTTAAATTTTACGTGGCAGGGAGAAATGCACCGAAGTGGCTGATAAGAAGAATAAAAAAGTCCGGAAATATCCTGTTCCTGGGAGAAGTTGAAAATGCATACGACTTTATGATTGACAAAGGAATAATGATAGTCCCGTTATTTTCAGGTAGCGGAATGCGGGTAAAAGTTATTGAAGGCATGGCTCTGGGTAAAGTTATTGTATCAACGGCAATTGGGGCTGAAGGTATTGATATTAAACACAGGGAGAATATTATAATTGCAGATTCTGCAGATGAATTTGAAAAAGAAGTAGGAAATATTTTGGAGAATAAAAGTTTTTTTACAAAAATTGGAGAAAATGCAAAAAGGTTTGTTGTTGAAAACCTGAATAATAATAAAATCACTGCCGGACTGGCAGAATTCTATAAGGCTAATTTAAAATGACAATCAGGCTGTTATTCTGGATATTTATTTCTTTGATTATCTACTCTTATATTGGCTATACCCTTATATTAATGCTGTTTGTAGTTGTCAGGAAACTGCTGCCGGATAAAAAAATGCCTGTATCAGGTGTTTATGAGCCTGAAGTTACTTTACTTGTGGCGGCATATAATGAAAAAGGATGCATTGAAAATAAAATTGCAAACTCACTTGAGCTGGATTATCCGAAAGATAAAATAAAACTTGTCTGGGTAACAGATGGTTCAAATGACGGGACCCCGGAAGAACTAAGAAAGCATAAAAACATTACAGTATTGCATGAGAAAGTAAGGAAAGGAAAGATAAATGCTATGAACAGGGCAGTGAAACATCTTAAAACCCCGATAATTATTTTTTCCGATGCCAATACAAATTTAAACAGGAACTCGGTAAGGGAAATAGTAAGAATCTTTAGTGATAAGTCTGTGGGATGTGTTGCCGGGGAAAAGCGTATCATTATACTAAAAAAAGAAAAGGCTGTAATTGCAGGGGAAGGATTATACTGGCAATATGAATCCTTTATAAAGTCACTGGAATCACAATTTAATTCGGTTATGGGCGCGGCAGGTGAGCTATTTGCAGTCCGTACAGATTTATATCACGATGTTAAGGAAGATACTATTCTCGATGATTTTACAATTTCCCTGGAGATAGCAAAAAAGGGCTATAAGATCAAATATGCTCCTGATGCGTATGCTTCAGAGTCGGGATCCCTGACAATTAAGGAAGAACTTAAAAGAAAATTCAGGATTGCATATGGGGCATTGCAGACATTATTCAGAATGAAGGAGATATTGAACATTTTTAAATATGGGATGCTTTCTTTTCAATATATTTCTCATAAAGTATTAAGATGGATCCTGGTACCTTTTTTATTCATCTTTGTATTGATATTAAATTTTATTATTGTCTTTAAGCAAAATATTGATACCACTTTTTATTTTTATTTTTTATGTGTCCAGCTTGTCTTTTATTTAATGATAGTCATTGGGGCATTAATGAAGAATATGAAAATAAGAATGAAGCTGCTTTTTGTCCCGTATTATATGTTTATAATGAATTATGCAATGATTTATGGTATAATCAGGTATATATCGGGAAAGCAATCAGTAAAGTGGGAAAAGGCAAAAAGGAGCTGAGACGGACTCAGTGTTAGGGAAATTTAATTACTTATAGTAATTTTGTTTGTATAATTTTTTAAGTAAATAAATAATGGGAGACACGGGTATAAAAGCTGATAGGGATGCATTCAATACTATTGAAGAGGCTGTTGAAGATATACGCAATGGTGAAATAATAATAGTTGTTGATGATGAAGACAGGGAGAATGAGGGGGATTTTATATATGCGGCAGAACTAATATCACCGAAGATAGTGAATTTTATGGCTACCCATGGCAGGGGATTAATTTGTGTTGCCCTCACTGAAGACAGGTGTGAGGAACTTGATTTGGATCTGATGGTGGGCAATAATACCTCTCTGCATGGTACCGCTTTTACTGTCTCGGTAGATTTGCTTGGCCATGGATGTACAACCGGCATATCTGCCAGCGACAGGGCCAAGACCATCAAATCACTGGTTAATTCGAAAACAAAACCTGAGGATTTAGGTCGTCCGGGCCATATTTTCCCCCTGAAGGCAAAGAACAAAGGTGTCATTCGCAGGGCCGGCCATACTGAGGCTGCCATAGATTTAACGCGCCTGGCCGGATTAAAACCCGGGGGAGTGCTGGTAGAAATTATGAATGAAGATGGTTCCATGGCTCATCTTCCTGACCTTAGAAAAATAGCTGAAAAATTTGATCTTAAGGTAATAAGCATTAAAAGTCTTATAGCTTATCTTATTGATAAAGAAAGTATTGTCATTAAAGGAGTAAGGGTTAAATTACCCACCAAATACGGCATTTTTAATCTCATACCATTTATCCAGAAATCCAATAACCTCGAACATGTTGCATTGATTAAAGGAACATGGACTAAAAACGAACCTGTGCTTGTGCGCGTTCATTCTTCATGTGTTACAGGTGACATCTTCGGTTCATACAGGTGCGATTGCGGATCCCAGTTGCATGAGGCTATGAGGCTTGTAGAAAAAGAAGGCAAGGGCGTAATTCTTTATATGAACCAGGAAGGGAGGGGGATAGGATTATTTAACAAAATCAGGGCTTATAAGCTGCAGGAAGAAGGACGCGATACGGTTGAGGCAAATATAGATCTTGGCTTTCAGGTTGATGAACGTGATTATGGTGTGGGAGCAAGCATATTAAGGGAACTGGGACTGGGCAAGATAAGATTAATTACAAACAATCCTGTTAAAAGAGCCGGTCTTGAAGGTTATGGAATTGAAATTGTTGAAAATGTACATCTGGAAATCCCACCAAATGAGTATAATGAGTTTTATTTAA
Source organism: uncultured Bacteroidales bacterium (assembly GCA_964580815.1). Classification (GTDB taxonomy): domain Bacteria; phylum Bacteroidota; class Bacteroidia; order Bacteroidales; family UBA10428. The sequence goes on along the minus strand of CAZOLY010000165.1, from coordinate 1,064 downwards.
AAACAAAGAAAAATAAAATGGGACATTTCCTGGAATTGCTGGATGATGATGATCTAAAACAGGATAATGGAACATAGTCAGTATAAAGTAAGAGATACTTTGAGATGACCTTAAAAAATCTGCGCATAATATTTATGGGGACACCCGAGTTTGCCGTAGAGTCCCTTAAAGCACTCTTAAATGACGGCCGGAATATAGCAGCCGTTATTACTGGTCCCGATAAACCTTCGGGGCGCGGACAAGTATTGAAATCCCCCCCGGTAAAGGCTTTTGCTGAAGCTAACAACCTGAAAGTATTACAACCGGTAAATCTTAAAAGTGATGATTTTATTTCGGAACTCAGAACGATCAATGCAGATATTCAGGTTGTCGTTGCTTTCAGAATACTGCCTGAACTTGTATGGGCCATGCCGGGACTGGGTACTTTTAACCTGCATGCTTCGCTGCTGCCTGACTATCGTGGGGCAGCGCCAATAAACTGGGCCATTATTAACGGAGAGACAATAACGGGGGTCACCACGTTTTTTATTGACCATAATATTGATACAGGCAGGATAATTTTTCAGGACAAGGTGAGTATCGGTCCTGATGAGAATGCCGGTGTGCTCCATGACAAGCTGATGAAAGCAGGAGCCGGACTGGTTGTGAAAACTGTCAATGCAATTGAAAGAGGGGACTATAAACCTGTTGATCAGTCAGCATTGCTGGTGAACAGGGAAACTAAGACGGCCCCGAAGATTTATAAAGAAGACTGTAAAATAAACTGGAGAGGCAATATAAAGAATCTGTATAATTTCATCAGGGGACTAAGTCCCTACCCGGCAGCATGGACAGAGTTTCTTTCTTCATCAGGTGACCTGTTATCTGTCAAAATATTTGACTCTGAGATTAACGCGGCAGATCATAAAAATACAGCCGGCAGTATTGAAAGTGATGGCAGATCTTTTTTGAGGATTGCTGTGGAAGGAGGTTATTTATACATTAAAGAATTACAGCTGGCAGGAAAGAGCAAGCTGGGCATAAAGGAATTTTTGAAAGGTTTTAAAAATCCGCAGAGCTACAGG
>CAZOLY010000164.1:0-7688 GCA_964580815.1 uncultured Bacteroidales bacterium | reverse complement strand
TTGCCTTGAGGGCATAACTCCTGAATCTCAGCTTAGGCCCTTACTGGTTGATAAGGTTATAAAATATGGATTTAATTATTCACCTAGACTGCAAGTATTATTATGGGGAGCAAAAAGGGGAAAGTAAGATATGTGCTGAGCAAAGAATTTAAATTCGATGCTGCTCACAGGATAATAAACAATTACTCGGGGAAGTGCTCTGATTTCCACGGACACTCATGGGCAGTAATTGTATATGTTGAAGGGTACAGACTTGACGAGAGAAATATGCTGATGGATTTTAACGAGTTGAAGGTTCTCAGAAAATGGATCAACGAGAATCTTGACCATGCTTCCATCTTATGGGAAGAGGACCCAATGGTACAATATTTTAAGGAACATTCACAAAAGGTATTTGTTACCCGCCTGAATCCGACATCAGAGCACCTGGCCCAGATAATCCTTGAAAAAGCAATGTCTTTTTTTAATAATCCAAAAATAAGGGTTGAATCTGTCGAGGTGAAAGAGAGTTGCACCTCCTCGGCAAGGATTTATCCTGAAGGCTGATTTTTACAAGCCCCCGCATTTAGCCGGGATCTCCCTGTTTTATAGTTATTTAAAGTGATAACCTAAAAGTGTATTATTACTAAAGATAAATTTTCTTGTATATTCCTTAGCGTCCCTGCAGGATTTTTCAAGGGAATTTCCCAGTGCCAGTCCGGCTGCAATGGCTGAGGATAATACACAACCTGTCCCATGTTTGTTATATCCTGAAATATATTTCCCTTTAATAATAATCTGTTTGCCATCGGTAAATAATATGTCGTCCTTAATGTTATTAAGCGAATGGCCACCCTTAAGCAGTATTGAACATTTATTATTTATGTTATTGGTCATACATAGCAATGCCTGGTTTAAATGTTCGGCATTATTGGTTAAAACATGTGCTTCATGGATATTGGGGGTTATAAGGTATGTTTTTTTTGTGATCCCGGTAATTAAATCATCATCCAGTGTGTCGTGAAATACAAATCCGGATGAGGATGCCAGAACGGGATCCCATATTATCATGCTGTCTTTATTAATTTTCAGCAAATAGTCGATGATGTGTACAAGGGTGTTATTAACCTCTATCAGGCCGATCTTTATAATATCAAATCTGTATTTTTTTGATAATATCTCAATCTGGTTTATGATCTTTTCAGTATCCAGCCATTCCAAATGATTAAATTCATCATCGCTTTGAGCGGTAAGAGCTGAACATACTCCAAAACCATAGACCTTATGCATTTCAAGGGTTTTGATATCAGCCAGTAACCCTGCACCGCTGCTGGGATCATGCCCTGCTATTACGAGGACGTACGGACGAACTGCTGACATTTCCTTTTTAATTCAATAAAATAATTTATTGTTCTATCAATATTCTTTTCATTAAAATAATTATTCCATAATGCTTCCATTACTGCCACTCCGTCAAAGCCCATTGACAAGGCATTTTCAATATTTTTATCTGTCACTCCGCCAAGAGCTAATACTTTAGTAGCAAGTGTATTTTTTTTAAAAAAGCCATTTAATTCTTCGGAAGTGAACATTTTTTTATAACCATGTTTAGAAATACTGTCAAATATGGGGCTAAGAAATACATAATCGATACTCTTTAAGTTCAATAATTCGCTTAAGCTGTGCGTTGACATGCTCTTTTGAATATTTATTTCTTCAAATTCATAAAGCAGATGCCTGTTTTCTTTGGTAAAGTGTATACCTTTAAGGTTATAATCTGCATATAGTTCAATATATTTATGGATGATAAGGTTCCTATGATATTTTTCAGGAATTAGTTCAATATATTTTGTAATGTCTTTAATTGAGTATCCGGGCTTACGTATATGCAGGTATTCCAGTCCGGATTCAAAAAGTCCGTTTAACAATTCATGCTCGTCACTAAAATTCTGTGGATTTGAAATTATCATGAGTTCCATATCAGCTAAGATTTGATATAAATTTCTCCTCCTGCCTGTTTAAATTCCTTTGATTTCTTTTCAAGTTTTTCGGAGTACTCTTTGACATCATGGGTTGTTTTCATGGCGCAATAGTGTTCTCCGCACATTGAGCAAAAGTGTGACAGCTTGCTTCCTTCATCGGGGAGTGTTTCATCATGAAACGCAAGTGCACATTCAGGGTCAAGGGCAAGATGAAACTGGTCTTTCCACCTGAATTCGAACCTTGCCTTACTCATTGCATTATCCCTTATCTGTGCACCGGGATGCCCTTTTGCAAGGTCAGCGGCATGGGCTGCAAGCTTATAGGTGATAACTCCTGTTTTTACATCTTCTTTATTTGGCAACCCCAGATGTTCTTTCGGAGTGACATAACATAACATTGCTGCCCCGTGCCAGGCTATCATGGCTCCGCCAATCGCAGAAGTAATATGATCATAACCGGGTGCAATATCTGTGGTTAAAGGTCCCAGGGTATAGAATGGTGCTTCCATGCAAGCTGACAACTGCAAATCCACATTCTCTTTTATTTTGTCCATAGGTACATGTCCGGGTCCCTCGATCATGACCTGTACATTTTTGTCCCATGCTGTTTTTGTCAGTTCGCCGAGTACATTAAGCTCTGCAAACTGGGCTTTATCATTCGCATCGGCAATAGAACCGGGCCTCAGTCCGTCTCCCAGTGAAACGCCGACATCATATGCTGCCAGCACATCACATATTTCATCAAAATATGTATACAGGAAATTCTCTTTATGATGTATAAGGCACCACTTAGCCATAATAGAACCACCTCTTGATACTATACCTGTAGTTCTTTTAACAGTAAGCGGAATATGCCTCCACAGCAGTCCGGCATGAATAGTAAAGAAATCAACTCCTTGTTCCGCCTGCTCGATAAGGGTGTCTTTAAATACTTGCCAGGACAAATCTTCAACCCTCCCATTTACTTTTTCAAGAGCCTGGTAAAGAGGCACGGTACCCACAGGAACGGCTGAATTTCTTAGTATCCACTCACGTATTTCATGAATATTGTCCCCTGTTGAAAGGTCCATTATTGTATCGGCGCCCCACCTGAATGCCCATACTGCTTTTTCAACCTCTTCAGGAATGCTTGATGTTGTAGGGGAATTACCAATGTTTGCATTTATTTTAACCAGAAACTTACGCCCTATAATCATTGGTTCGTTCTCGGGGTGGTTTATATTTGCAGGAATTATTGCCCGTCCGGCAGCAACCTCCTGCATTACAAATTCCGGGGTTATATACCCATCCATTAGCTGGTTTTCCCTTATTGCTGCATATTCCATTTCAGGGGTAATAATTCCCTGCCTGGCATAATACAACTGTGTTACCTGCTTACCAGGTGCTGCTCTTAGAGGTCTTCTTTGTGCATATTTAAATCGCAGGTCATCGAGATTCTTATTTTCCAATCTTTCTCTGCTGTATCGGGAAGTCACTGCTTTTTGTTCTTCGATATCTCCCCTGTCAATGATCCATTTTTTTCGTACTGTCGGAAGTCCAATGTTAACATCAATCTTTATACCCGGATCTGTAAAGGGGCCGGAAGTATCATAAACCAGCACAGGCGCATTCTTTTCAACCTTGCCATTCCTGCTGGTTGTTTGAGACAGGTCAATTTGTCTCATAGCAACTTTTATATCATGAATCATGCCCCGTAAGTATACTTTTTTCGATCCGGGAATAGGCCCCTTTGTAATAAGGGAATTTATTATCATATGATTTTTCATTTTTCTTAATTTATGGTTTTTCATGTATCCTGGTTATTTACATAAACCATCATGGTCCTGAATTTTGAGAGGGATGTCTTTAAAACTTCCTTCGCCGGCATTATCCGGATCAGGTACAAAGGGTATGATCTCAGCCCGTTATAATAAGGCACCCCTGAGCATTAGTAATACAAATTTACAACAGATTTTTCTTTTTCTTGTATATTATGAAATATTTATCATTCCACTTTCAGCACTTCCTTGAATGCCTTTTTAAAGGTTTCCTTGGGTAAGGCACCCATTGCCATCTGGGGCTGTCCTTCTTTGGGCACAAATAAAAGGGAGGGAATGCTTTGTATTCCAAACATGCCGGCGAGTTCTCTTTCCTGTTCGGTATCTACTTTATAGATATCAATTTTATCATTATATTCATCAGCCAGCTCTTCAAGGACGGGAGCTACCATCTTACATGGCCCGCACCAGTCAGCATAGAAATCTATAAGGCAAGGCTTATGTCCTTCAAACTTCCACTCTTTGTTTTCATCATAATTAAAAACTTTTTGCTTAAATGTTTCATTTGTTAAGTGTTCAATCATTTTCTGTTATGTTTAGTTAAATATTAAGTAAATGAGTATTTTTAATCTCAAACAGCATGCCATGTTGATATATAAAAGTAAGTTATAATAAAAATACAAATAATTGTAATTTTGTCAGATGAATCATACAAAATGGCATATCTGAATATGAATACGTGTCTGGTTAATCCTATTTTTAAGATTATATCTGAGATAATAACAAAAAAAGAGCAGGATTGTTTTGTTATTGGCGGGTATGTGCGTGATTGTTTGCTTAAGAGGGAATCAAAGGATATAGATATTGTTGTGCAGGGCAGCGGTATTGATCTCGCGAAGGAAGTAGCTGCTGGCATAGGAAAAAGTACGAAGGTAAGTGTATTTAAAAATTTTGGTACTGCAATGCTCAGGTACGGAAATTATGAGATTGAGTTTGTCGGGGCTCGTAAAGAATCGTACAGAAGCAATTCACACAAACCTGTCGTCGAAGACGGAACTATCGAAGATGATCAGAAAAGGCGTGATTTTACGGTCAACGCGATGGCATTATCTTTAAATAAAGATAATTATGGTATGCTGGTTGATCCCTTCGGAGGATTATCTGATTTGAATAATAAGATAATTCGTACTCCCCTGGATCCTGACAAAACATATTCAGACGACCCCCTGAGAATATTGAGGGCCATAAGGCTCGCATCACAACTGAATTTCAACATTGAAAAGAGATCTTTGGACGCTATATATAAAAACAGGTTTAGGATAAACATTATTTCACAGGAAAGAATTACTGACGAACTGAATAAAATAATTCTTTCCTCAAATCCATATAAGGCTTTTATTTTATTGGAAGAGACCGGCATACTCACACTGATACTACCTGAGCTTTCTGCGATGAAAGGTGTGGATATTAAGGAGGGGCGGACATATAAAGATATTTTTCTGCATTCTGTGAAAGTTCTTGATAATATCTCAAAGAAGACTGATAACTTGTGGTTGCGCTGGGCAGCCCTGTTGCATGATATAGGAAAACCTTCCACAAGAAGATATAATTCTGAGCAGGGGTGGACATTTCACGGGCACGAACTTGTTGGGGAGAGGATGATTTCAAAAATATTCCGCAGGTTAAGGTTGCCCGCAGGATGGCAAATGAAGTATGTCCAGAAGATTGTAAACCTTCACCACCGGCCTATCTCGCTGGCTCTTGAAGAAGTCACTGACTCGGCAGTAAGACGACTCCTGTACGATGCAGGGGATGATATTGATGATCTTATGACTTTATGCGAAGCTGATATTACATCAAAAATAGGAGAGAAGATTCAAAGGTACCTGAAGAATTTCAGGCTTGTTCGTAAAAAACTTAAGGATATTGAAGAGAAAGATACTGTCAGAAATTTCCAGCCTCCAATTTCGGGCGAAATAATTATGGAAGCTTTTAATATTAAACCCTGCAGGGATGTAGGGATTATTAAGAATGCCATCAAGGATGCTATACTGGACGGGGAGATTAAGAATAATTATGATGAAGCTTATTCGTTTATGATTAGGAAAGCAAAAGAAATCGGATTAAAACCTGTAAAGTAAAAAATAAACGTCAGTGCAAATCCAGGTATACAGGCAGGTGATCGCTAAAGCCACCATCATATATGTAACCACGATATGTTCTGAAAGGTCTGTAGCCTGAATATATTTCGTCCTTTTCAAGCAGGAAAGGAGCATCGAAAATATAAATATCATCAGGTGATGTTCTGATATTTCGCGAATCAATTAATGTCCCCGAAACAATAAACTGATCAAATACTTCCCAGTCTGATTTGTACTTGTGAGATCCCAGTTTTGTATTCTTTAATAAAGAATAAGAGAGGTTGTATAATCTGTCATATTCAATTTTGTCCGAAGTGTTATCAAGAATATTGATGGCTGAAAGATATTCAGCAAGACTTTTATCTTCCGGTTCATCATTAAAATCACCTGCTATAATTATTTTTGGCTTTTTATCCATATTAAAAACAGAATCGACTTTATTTTTTAATATGGCGGAAGCATAAATTCTGTATGGTTCTGTTTCAAGCTGTCCGCCATATCTCGATGGCCAATGGTTTATAAATATGTGCAGGGTATCTTTTTTAAGAACCTTTCCTTTGAAGTAAAGGATATCTCTTGTCTTTTTCAGAGAGTCCCACGAAAAGGAGATGCTAAAGAAACTCTCCTGCAGAAGATCAATTTTATCCTTGCGGTACAGCAGGGCAACGTCTATACCTCTGGTATCAGGTGAATCCTTGTGCACAATCCCATATTCATATTTTGAAAGGGGTGTATCATAAATAAGTTTATTGAGAACAGAGATGTTTTCTATCTCGCATAATCCTATTATTTCAGGGGGTTCCCAGCCACCAACGGCTATTATAACCTTGTATAAATTATTTAGCTTATCAGTAAACCGCTTATAATTCCAGTGTTTAGGACCGTCAGGAAGAAACTCATCATCATGTGTCAGGCTGTCATTATAAATATCAAAGAAGTTTTCCGCATTATAGAACATTATTCTTAATTCTCCCCTTTTGCCGGGATTATAAACAGCTTTGCGTGTGGATGTGTTATTACTGCAATAAATTAATAGAATGGATAATAATATAATAAAGACCGGAGTATTTTTAATAACTGCCATTTAGAACTTCTTATTAATCAAAAAATATTTATTCTGTCCTCTCAAAAGCCCCGATATCAGGGGCCTGATCATTATTTCTGGGGATTCCGTCATAATCAAATTCCAGGAACTGGTATTTGTCTATAATTTCCATGCTTCCGGCATCCTTTGCAGGTGATAAAGTATCCAGCCGGAAGTCGTAATTTATGCGTGAGTAGTCATTAATAAAATTAGGATCTTCATTAAAAATGATACTGCTAAAATGCCCGGGATCTTCCGAATCAACCGAATCGGGATTTTCCTTAATCAGGCAATGGTCAAATTTATAGTTAAACAGGTTTTTGTTATTATCCCTGAATATTAATTCATTTTCCCTGTTTCCGTAAATGATACAATTAATAAAGTTGGCAGCCACCAGATCTCCTTTTCTTTTAACATAGATTATATTTTTACCTGTCGAATCGATCTCAGGATTGTTTATTTCATTTGTTATCGCTACCGACTGATCCGAAGTCCTGGTCTCAAACCTTAGCCCGCGGTTGTTTATGGTACAATGGTAGAAATTATAATTGCCTCCTTTTAAGAGGGCAATTGTATAATCTTTGCTGTCAGCAATAATACAATTATAGGCGGTGACATTAGCCTGAAAAGCATAGATGCCAATAAATGATACATTTTGAATAACTGTATTTTTTAATTCCAGGGATGGGATTTTATCATCCGTAGGATAACCTATCTGAATTCCTGCGATAGAGTTTTTTATAAT
>CAZOLY010000163.1:0-7720 GCA_964580815.1 uncultured Bacteroidales bacterium | reverse complement strand
GTAAGAATAAACACTGCCCACAAATATGCAAGCCCGAAATATATACCCTTGCTTTTTAATACTCCATTTGTAATGCTAAATACAATTAGTCAAAAAGACCTGATCAAAGCAGATTATTTCGATCTTAAATATTCAGAGAAAATATATTCACCATTAAGATCTTATGGCTGTAACAAAGACTTTAATAACCAAAACGTAATAATTATTATTCTTGAGAGTTTTTCAAAGGAATTTGTTGGCGCTCTTAATCCGGCACAAAAAGGATACACCCCCTTTCTGGATTCTTTGATTAATGTAAGTCTGGTTTTTGACAACGCTTTTGCAAATGCCAACAGATCTCTCGATGCCTTGCCTGCAATAGTAACTTCATTACCCCCGCTTGACAGCCGCACATTCATTACTTCATTATATTCAACAAATAAACTGGAAGGATTAGCCAGTATCCTGAAAAGTAAAGGCTACCATACTTCATTTTTCCACGGCGGACAAAATGGAACCATGGGATTTGACTACTTTTGTAAAAGTGCCGGTATAGAAGAATATTATGGAGAAAACGAATATCCTTCCAGGGAAGATCGTGACGGAACATGGGGAATATATGATGAAGAATTCTTGCAGTTTTTTGCTGACAAATTAAATCATTTTGAGAGACCTTTCCTGTCAATAGTATTTACTCTTTCATCCCACGAACCTTATCCTATTCCTGAGAAATATAAAAATAAATTTAACAGGAGCAAAGAAAAAATACTTAATAGCATTGCGTATACCGATTATTCATTAAAACAATTTTTTGAAACAGCTTCCAGGTCTGACTGGTTCACTAATACTTTATTTGTTATCTGTGCTGACCATACATCCTGCCCAATTGAAAAACAATACGGGACCCAGATTGGCAAGTATAAAATTCCTGTTATTTATTATCATCCCGGTGACACAAGCTTCAGGGGAATAAGTCATGAAGTCACTCAGCAAATTGATATATTTCCTTCAGTACTGGACTACCTTAATTATAATAAAAAATTCATAGCATTCGGGTACTCTGTTTTTAGTGAAGAACAACCAAAATTCTGGTTTTGTCATAACAGCGGCATTTATTATATTGCTGATTCGGCATATTTTTTAATATTTGATGGCTTTGAGAGTATTGAACTATATAACTATAAAACTGACAGCCTTTTACAAACAAATATAATAAGCGAAAAACCAGAAATTTCAGAATTCCTCGAAAAAAACCTGAAGGCTATATTGCAAAACTATCAATACAGAAAAGAAAAAAATCTTATTGCTGATACGGCAAGTTTATCTACTCTTATACCTGAACAGGCAAATCCGGAATAATGAAATTTATGAGCAGGCAGACGTGTATGAGTTATAAGAATGTATTTCTTCCAGATCCTTCCTCTTCTTTTCCCGCAGCTGATATGATGCCGGATAACCAACGGTTATAATTAATTCAGCTCTTTTATTTTTCGGAATATTAAGCAGTTCTTTAACCTTTTTTTCATTAAACCACCCTAAAATGCATGTGCCAAGTCCCTCAGCAACTGCCTGGAGACAAAAATGCTCTGTTGCTATTCCAATATCAATTAAAGTATAAGGCTTATCATGAATCATCTGTCCGATTTTGGATGTTATATTTGGGTTCTCACGTACAACAACTATATGAACAGGAGCCTGCTTCGTAAAATGATTCATGGGCAAAACACGATTATTTGTTAAGTCTGCAATAGCATTTTTAATTTCTTGATTATCAACAATTATAAACTTCCATGGCTGTGAATTACATGCTGAAGGGGCGAGCCTCGCTGCCTCAAGACACCTTTTAATTTTTTCAGGTTCCACAGGCTTATTTTTATATTCCCTTACGCTTTGCCTTGATTTTACCAATTCAAGGAAATTGATGTTTTTACTCATTAATAAGTATTTTATAAATCTCTTTTTTTAAGTATCAGGTAAATTAACAAAATAAAAATTATTACATATATACATACAATTAATACATCATCCCATGCAATAAAATCCTGTACTTCACGGAAAATATATTTCTTAAAGGGTAATCTTATCAGATTATTAATGGCCTTTAGAGGTAACAATCCCTTTGCCCAGTCTGCCTTTATTCTTAATGCTATAATTGGTTCAATAATCAATGTATAAAGAAAGAGAAGGCCCATTGACAGACCCGTTCTTTTTATCAGTATTCCAACAAATAATGCAAAAAGAAGATATGCAGTTATCTGGAGAAAGTATGCAGGAATAAATTCCATATAAGTTATAATATCATGAAATTCCTTACTGCCCGAAAATAAAAATCCCAGTGTAAATCCTGCCAATAAAATGAATATAGCGGAAACAAGACTTAACAAACAAACAAGGATCAACTTTGAAAGAAGGAAATCCCACCGGCTTAATCCGTTCATGATATTCTGCCTCAGAGTGCCATAGCTGATTTCATTTGTTATTGAAATTATTATATAGATAGCAAGTATAAATTTTAAAAATCCGGCAACATAAGTAAGATTATGCCATACATCAGGAAAATCGTATATGGGTACTTTAGACGGATCAACTATTGCCCCCAAGGAATCCCCTTTTTTTGCAAGGAACTCAAGAAAAAATTTACCGCTAAAAAAAATTGTTATAAGAATTAAAAAATAAATAGCTGTAAGAACCCAAAATGTACCATAGGACCTTATTTTTAGAAGTTCAATTCTTATTATCCTCTTCATTTTGATTCTTTTAAAATATCAAGGAACTGTTGTTCAAGGCTTTTCTTTTGAACAACCAGGTGGGTTAATATTATTTTATTGTTAATCAAATATTTACTGAGATCAGCAACTGACTTGTTAGTATCAAGAGTTACAATAATCTTATCATCTTCCTTATTATATTTGATAATATAAGGATACTTATTCAAAATTTCTGCAAGCTTGCCGGTATCCGGTGAACCCACTTCAACGACCTGTTGTTCTTTGCTCACATCATCAACTTTACCACTGTAAATAAGCTGGCCAAAATTCAATACAGCAAAATGTGTACATACTTTCTGGACTTCGTCCAGCAGGTGACTGGCCAAAATAACTGTTTTACCTTTTCCGGAAGCATTCTTTATTACGTCCCGGATTTCCGCTATACCCTGGGGATCAAGCCCGTTCGTCGGCTCATCAAGTACCATTACCTGTGGTTCGCACAGCAAGGCTGAAGCTAATGCGAGACGTTGTTTCATCCCCAGGGAATAGGTCATGTATTTATAATCCTTTCGATCATATAGGCCCACTTCTCTCAGCACGTTATTAATGTTATCATAACCGATATTTTTTGTGTCAGCAACTATTTTTAAATTCTGCACACCTGTCATATAAGGATAGAAAGCCGGAGTTTCGAGCGTTGACCCTATTTTCTGGCGGTTTTCCTTTTTTGTATAGTTGCTAAACCACTCATAAGTGCCGCTGGTGGCATTTATTACATCCAAAATGATTCCCAGGGTGGTGGTTTTGCCACTGCCATTCGGACCTAAAATTCCGAAGACACTTCCTTCCGGAATATCAAGCGATAAATTCCTTACCGCCCTTATCCTGCCGTAGTTTTTTGATATATCAATAATTCTGAGGACATGTACCAATGTAACCGGATTTTAATAGTGATTATCGTTGATTAAAAATACGTAATTTAACAGACAATTGCTTATACACTAATTTCTATTGATGGCAGATCTTTTTATAACTTAAAAAATTTATAAGATATTAATCAGAGCTTTAAGTCAATTTTGTTTTTAATTTCCATAAATTTCTTAAAATCTATGCTCCCTTTTGCATCTATAATTACTAAATTCTGCTCATTATCAACAAGAGCCGTAAACCCGACTGTTTTATTTTTCCTGTCCCTTTTATACAGATCAATTGTACATCCTTTTTCATTAATCATAAGCAAAGGGACATAATTTTCATTTTCCAAGTCATGTTTAAGCTGTATGATTTCCTGCTTCTTAAAATGCTGTTTTTCTTTATCGTAATAAAGTACCATAATTTTTTCTATGTCCTTTATCAAATCACTAAATGCAGGCTCATTTTCCGTATTCAGCATTTTCATTGTACTAGTATAAAAAAACAGATTCTGATCTTCCTTATAATCTTTCCTGAACCTTTCAACACTTTTACTTTGTGATAGCACAATTAAGGGAATCACTGTAAAATAAAACAAGATTAATATTTTATTCATAAGTTTATATTTTAGGCATAATCGATCCGCGATTCTCCTTTATGACGAATGTCATAAAAAAATATTACATTTTGGTATATGTTTTCGTGATACTTTAATAAATTTATTGAATAAAAATGGGTATTACATATTTAAAATGCAAATTTTTATACTGTTCATGCAACCTTAATGTAAGAATTCCATCTATTAAAACAACAGGAGAATTAAATTATTATCATAAATGAGAAGTATTAAGTTAATATTTGCCTTCTTATCAATATTATTGCTTTCATTTACATGTGAAAATAAAGAAGAAAGCTCCTGCGAGGGACCTGAGAGACAGATTATCGGGGAGTGGGACTGGATAGAATCCGTATACTATTATACAATATCAGGAATACCATATATTCTTAATCCTGATACGGTCGGTTATTCTTTAAAACATGTATACCTGCTTGACGGCACATTAAAAATCTACAAAAATGATATTCTTGAAACATCCTGCAGTTACTGGTTTGATAAAATAGTATATCCGAATGGGACAGAATCGGAATTAAGATTGCTCACTCAAAAAGATGATTTTACCAAATCTGTCAAATTCCAGATAAAAAATGATACGTTGATACTCGATAATACGGAAGTGGATGATGCCAAAAGAATATTTGTAAGGAAAAGATAATTTATTATCCGGTTTATATTTCACTGATAACGCTGGCCATTACTTCCTGAAGCATCTCCTGCGGAGGTGGCTTGATAAAACCACGGGTCACAAGTTCATGCGTCATTTTTCTGGAATAGTCGATATCATTTCTAGCCTTATTGTATGCCTGCTCCCTTGATATGGAGACTCTGGCCACACCCTCCTTTATTGCCTGCATTGCTACGTCAGCTGCTTCCTGGACAAATACTTCAGTTTCATCCATTTTAGGAATTATATCCTGGGGATTAATCCCTCTCTTTTCGGCAAAATCAGCCAGTGAATGAGCAGCAGTTATAGCCATATTGTCAGTAATCTTTTTTGCCCTGACCATCAGGGCTCCTTTTAGAATACCGGGGAATCCCAGTGAATTATTTACCTGGTTAGCGAAATCACCCCGTCCCGTGGCCACAATAAATGCACCTGCCTCAATAGCAGCATAAGGATAGATCTCAGGTACAGGATTTGCACATACAAATACTATTGCCTTATCTGCCATACTACTTATCCATTGCGGTTTTATCACATCGGGACCGGGTTTTGAGAGTGCAATTAAAACATCAGAATTCTTCATCGCATCCTCAAAATTCAAGATCTTCCTTATATTAGTGCTTTGACATAGTTCCCACTTCCTATAGAAACGCTGATCTGATTTAATATCTTCTCTTCCCGAATGCAGCGCGCCTCTTGTATCAAACAAAACAATTTTTTCAGGGTCAGCACCTTCAGTTATCAGCAATCTGGCAATTGTAGTATTGGAAGCACCTGCTCCCAGCATAGTAATCTTCACATCTGCAATGTTCTTATTTGCCAGTTTCAGCGCATTTATCATTCCGGCCAATGTGACACATGCCGTGCCCTGAGCATCATCGTGCCATACAGGGATTATACACTCCTCACGCAGTATGTCAAGAACTTTATAACAATTAGGCTGGGAGATATCTTCAAGATTAACAGCCCCGAAGCTATGCTGGGCCATTTTCACAAACTGGATAATCCTGTCAGGATCATTTTCACCCTTTTCATTTTTACTGTCGATACATAAAGCCATGGCATCAATACCTCCAAGATACTTCATCAGAAAAGCTTTTCCTTCCATCACTCCCAGTCCGCCCGGAGGTGTGCAATCACCATCTCCCAAAACACGCGTTGAGTCACTGATAACAGCAACCAGGTTCCCCCTGTTTGAAAGTTCGTATGAATCATCATTGTTGTCCCTGATGTTAGTCGATACTCTCGACACACCAGGAGTATACCACACATTAAACCAGTTAAATCCCGGAACCGGAGCTTTCGGTACAGTCTGGATCTTGCCGCCATAAAACTTATGTGCTTTTTCAGCCAGCTTCTTTAAGAATAATGTCTTGGCCCTGGCTATTTGCTCCTGAGTATATCCTTCAGGAAAAGCCTTATCCAAATTAACCAGATTTAAATCTATATCCTTTTCTCTTTTAGCCATTTGAATTCAATTTTAGTATTAGTAACTTTCGCCTTAATCTTCAGCTCAACAGCACTTACAGAAACATATTTAAATAAATAGTATTTCACCTGCTTAAATGACTGTACCTTCGGCAACCTGACTAAAATGTACGGTTCATTTCCTCCTTAATGAATCTTATTGCATCTCCCGTATGGGTTTTTTCCTGGGTCATTAAAGATGAAAGAATCTCCTTGCTGAGGGTAATTGATTTTGAATCCCCCTTAACTTTATCAGCCGCAATGTTAATTAGCTGAATTACATTTGCCCTGGCGTTTTTGACTACTTCCCAGGATTTGTGCGAAATATATAATTGCTGGGAAAGATTATGTTCCCATTCAATCCTTATTGCACTTATTAGCTCATTTTGCAGTTCTTTGCTGGTATAACCAGATTTATTAACACGTATAATAAGACTTTCAGGTGATATCCGTTCAAGGAATAATATGATTCTCTCATAAGCCTGCAAGCGCAAAGGTGTAAGCATATCCTGATTTTTCAGCAACGCCTGATGTTTTCTCTTTTTATCCTCATTTTCAAAATATTTCTTTAAAAAATAAAAAACCGTAAGAAAAACAATTAATGAAGGTAATATGTATTTCAGTATCTCTGATATGTCTTTCATTGTTAAAAAGGTTGGTTAAATTAATAGCTTACAATATTAAATAATTTATGATAAAAAGATTATTTTTATTTGCTTAAAAATTTAAAGTATTTGTGAATTAATTATTTCTTAAATCATTAAAAATGGAAAGTGTATCTTTAAGAATTGCAAATCTTTCACCATCAGCAACGATGGCTATGAATCAAAAAGGCAAAGATTTAAAAGCCCGGGGAATAGATGTGATAAATCTGAGTGTTGGAGAGCCTGATTTTTTTACCCCGGATCACATAAAATCAGCTGCAAAAAAAGCCATTGATGATAACTTTTCATTTTATCCGCCAGCCGCAGGCTTTCCTGATCTCAGGGAAGCCATATCAAACAAGTTTAAAAGGGAAAACAATCTTGATTATTCTCCTGAACAGATTGTTGTCTCTGCGGGAGCAAAAAACGCACTTGCGCATGTCATGCTCTCCCTGATTAACACAGGTGATGAGGTTATTGTGCCCGCCCCCTACTGGGTAACCTATGTTGAGCTTGTTAAAGTAGCAGAAGGCATAAATGTTGTCATTAACGGACAAATTGAGAATAATTTCAAAGTTACTGCCAGTCAGATCGAAAAAGCCATCACATCAAAAACCAAGGTAATATTGTTGTGTTCACCGTCAAATCCGACAGGTGCTGTTTATAGCAAAGATGAACTTGAATCAATTGCAAAGGTAGTTGAGAAACATAGCAATATATTTGTCGT
>CAZOLY010000162.1:0-7761 GCA_964580815.1 uncultured Bacteroidales bacterium | reverse complement strand
TTATTACTTTCTGATCCCGGATTTTGTTTTCTGTATAATAAATACTGCAGGTTTTTTATTGATATCTGCCTGCTGTTTTTTCCATTCACTAACAGTACGAGTTCTTACCGATTCACCGGTCATTGTCAGATTAGTGGCAATACAAAGATATGTCATGGGATCACAATAATTAATAAGATCATTAAATACCTGGTTATTACGATAAGGCGTTTCAATGAATATTTGTGACTGGCCCTCCTCAAATGATCGCTTCTCAACTTGTTTAATTTTTTTAATCCTATCGTTTCTCTTTATCGGAAGATACCCGATAAATGCAAAATTCTGCCCGTTGAGCCCCGAGGCCATCAACGCAAGTAACAGGGATGAAGGTCCCACCAGCGGTATAACACTGATGTTTTTCATATGTGCCAGTCTTACTATTTCAGAACCCGGATCGGCGACACAGGGAGCCCCTGCTTCGGACAGGAGACCAATATCTGCTGCTGAAACCGGATCAAGAAATCCGGAAATCTCATCCTGACTGGTATGTTTATCGAGAGTAAAGAATACTATATTATTAAAAGGAGTCTTTATTCCGATCTGAATAAGGAATCTCCTTGCCGTTCTGACGTTCTCAACGATAAAATATTTAATGGAATGCACTATATCAATTATTCCCGGCGGTATAACATTGCTGATTGAATCTATCCCAAGCGTTGACGGGATTAAATATAATTTACCTTTCATCTCTATTTAAAATATATTAAATAATCATCAAAACATTTATTAATAAATATAACCGCGAATTTAACCAAAAAAAATTGCAGAATGTCCATATGATTTATCTGCGGTTAAGTTAACATAAACTTAATATTAAATAAGTTCCTCTTTAGGATGTAAAAATTATATTTGTATAATTGACTGCACTTTAATTAAGTATTAGTGACCATATACGTAATCATTGTAGTTGTGCTATTTACACTGGCCGTGTCAGATCTGATCGTCGGTGTAAGCAATGATGCTGTGAATTTTCTTAATTCAGCTATTGGCTCTAAAGCTGCCCCTTTTAAAATAATTATGATAATTGCCGCGTTGGGTATCCTGGCAGGAGCCACTTTCTCAAGCGGGATGATGGAAGTTGCCAGAAAAGGTATCTTTCACCCCGATCAGTTTTACTTTTCAGAAATTATGATCATCTTTCTTGCTGTAATGATTACTGATGTTATCCTGCTTGATTTTTTCAATACATTCGGATTACCAACTTCAACGACGGTTTCCATAGTTTTTGAATTGCTGGGAGGCGCCGTTGCCATTTCACTGATAAAAATCAGCAATTCTACTGACGGAATCGCCAATATGGGAACCTATATCAATTCGGGCAGGGCCCTGTTAATTATATCGGGTATATTATTATCAGTATTCGTAGCATTTACTGTAGGGGCTGTTGTACAGTATATTACAAGATTAATATTCTCTTTCAATTATAAAAAATCGTTAAAGTTTTTTGGTTCGGTCTGGGGAGGCTTTGCCGTTACTTCTATAATATATTTCATCATTATAAAGGGAGCAAAAGGTTCTTCATTTATTTCAGGTGAAAACATAGACTGGATTAAGGGACATACAATGGCCATCCTGATAATAAGCTTTGCAGGATTTACTGTACTTATGCAATTGCTGATATGGCTCTTTAAGCTTAATGTACTGAAATTAATTGTGCTTATAGGAACTTTTGCCCTGGCAATGGCCTTTGCAGGGAATGACCTTGTTAACTTTATAGGAGTGCCCCTGGCAGGTTTTGAGTCTTTTAAAATTTTTGCGGCCCAGAGTGCCCGGGGTCCCGGTTCTTTTCTGATGAATGCCCTTAAAGGTGAAATAGCTACACCCACAATGTTTCTTCTTATTGCAGGATTAATAATGGTCATCACCCTCTGGGTATCAAGGAAAGCCCGAACGGTCATTAAAACACAATTACGGCTAAGCGACCAGGACAGGGTAAATGAAAGATTTGGCTCCACATTACTTGCACGGACACTTGTAAGGCAGTCAATGCAATTAGGCAAATTCATTAAACGAATATTGCCGGAACCGTTTTTAAAAGCTGTTGACAGGAGATTTAATGATAAGTATTTTAAAAAATCAGTAAAAAAAGACAAATCCATATCCTTTGATTTATTAAGAGCTTCTGTAAACCTTGTTATAGCAAGTATTCTCATTGCTTTCGGAACATCACAAAAACTCCCCCTGTCAACCACTTATGTAACATTTATGGTGGGAATGGGAACATCACTGGCAGACGGTGCATGGAACAGGGAAAGCGCAGTATATAGAATTACCGGCGTGATGACAGTAATTGGCGGCTGGTTTTTTACAGCCCTCAGTGCCTTTTCGGTGGCCTTCCTTATTGCTTTGTTTATTAACTGGTTTAATATATATGCCATATTGATATTAATTGCCCTTACAGTATTCTTCCTTTATAAAACACATATTCTTCATTCCAGTAAAGAAAAAGCAGAAAAAAAAGCCGATACAGTATTTAGTGAAAGCCTGTCTCTTAAAGGTGAAACGATTTTTGAAAAATGTAATTCAAATATTATTTCCACTTTGCTTGCTGTGTCTGAATTATATGACATGGTAATAAACGGACTGATAGGTGAAAAAAGAAAAAAACTAAAAAAAGCGTTAAAAGAAATTAGGAAGCTTAATAAAGAAATAAAATTTATAAAAAGTAATATACATATCACTATCAACAAACTTGAAGATAAAAAAGCCGAAAGCGGACATCATTATGTGCAGGTTCTGGACTATTTAGGTGATATCACTCATTGCCTGCTTAATATTACCATACCGATTTTTAACCATGTCGACAACAATCACGCTCCCCTGAAAAACAGTCAAATAAAAAATCTATCCGGTTTTCAAAAAAATATCGGTAAGTTTTTCAGTCAGGCAATAAAGATTATTACCGATAATTCATATAAAGACATTAAGGCGGTTGCAGCGTATTCGGAAAAATTATCGGGTATGACGGTAAAGCTGCGCAAGGATCAGCTTAATATTATTAAAACAAATAATATAAGCACCCGTATTGGCTTACTGTACCTTGACTTGCTGGTGGAAAGCAAAAACCTGATGTTATTTACAATAAACCTGCTTAAAGCTTCGAAAGAATTTACCCGGCATTTCAGACCGTAAACCGGGACACGGACAGGGGCAATAAGCCCGGCCTCACCAGCAGATTCAATATACAAAAATCTTTAATTCGTGATAAGTATGTTTTTGAAAAAATTCATTTATATATTTAAGGTTAAAAATATATATTTGACAACTGTTAATAATGCAGCAATTAATTATGCATATTAAAAAGCAGTTTTTAAAAATATTACTCCTGGTGCTTTCCATCAGCGGATTTAGCCAGGATTCGACTAATGTTGACACAACTGTCATCGATACCTCGTTTTATGTTAGAGGGAATATGGATTATAACCTTATTTTAGCCACCGAGAAAGGTTATACAAATGAAGTGCTGCGTCTCTTAAATAAAGGAGCTGATATTAATACAACAACTTGGGAAGGTATAACCCCTCTCATGTATGCAATTCAGAACCAGGATACAGACATGGTCAAGATTCTGGTATTGAACGGTGCGGATGTTGATAAGAAGCCCGATAATGGAATACCGGGTTTAATAAATGCAGTAATGGCTGACAACCTGGATATTGCTGAATATCTTATAAGAAAGGGGGCTGATATAAACATTTTTGATGATTATGGCAATACACCCCTGATGTATGCAACAGCTTACGGGCACTTAGTAATGGCAGATATGCTGATTTATTATGAAGCCGATGTAAATAAAAAGAATAACACGGGAACAGATGCCCTGATGATTGCATCATATTATGGCGATTATGACCTGGCAACCATTTTGATTGAAGCAGGGGCAACGGTTAATTCAGAAGATAATAACGGTTATTCAGCAATACACTGCGCTGCACAAAATGGTTATTCCGATATCATAGATTTGCTGACAGACAATGGCGCCGATATTGACAGTGAAACTCACAAAGGTTATTCTCCATTAGCTATTGCAGTGGCAAATAATAATTTTGAATTATCAAAACACCTGACAGAAAAGGGAGCAAATGTAAATGAAAAAATATCATTTTCTGAAAATCCGGTATCATTGGCCCGCTATTATAAAAACAGAACAATTAAAAAATTCCTGCTGCAGAATGAGGGAAGAATAAATCTATGGCCTTCTTTTAACCAGTATAGCATTGGCCTAAATGTAAACTGCAACTTAAATGACTTCATGACAGGATTGGAAATAGGGTTGCAGGACAAAAAATACAATATTTCTGTAAATTCCGGACTGGCATTGCGGCCCTGGTCAATCAGGGTTCTTGAAAAAGAAACCCCGGGATTATCTTATCAATACCGGGAAAGGAGAACAACCCTTTTCCTTGGCCTGTATAAAAAAATCAACCTTGTTAAACTCAATAACCAGTTTAACACGGGGATACTGCTGGGAGCGAAAGAGGCATATACTTTCGGGAGTTACAGGGGCTCCCTGGAAAAACCCGGCAATAAAATGATACTGGCTCCGGGGACAGGCATATACTGGAATAATAATTTTCTTGAAGTAAATCTTATTTATGAATACCTGAATTATAATCTGTACAAAATCAAACCGGGCAGAATAAATATATCATTTAACTTTAAAATTAACAGAAATAAAAATAATTACCTCCCAAAGGAAATAAAGGATTTTAATTAAAAGTTCAACAGTATTATGTATAGATTAGTAATAATAGCTTTTCTTGGTTTTCTGACCTGTTCATGCAGTGAAAAGATATTTACCTCCGGTGTGGATTGTGAGGAGTGTTACACGATAAAACCTGACAGTGCGTACCTGACAGTAAATCTTACCATAAATGATACTTATGAAACAATTCCCCTGGTTATATACAAAAATGAGGTGGAAAAACATGATACCGAATATGTTGATACAGCATACGAGAGTCCGTATTACTTGCTGGTTCCTGTAAATAAAGAATACTCTGTTGCAGCAGAGTATATTAAAGGTACTGATAAAATAATTGCAATAGATGGTACCAGGATTAAAATAAAACATGTAAGCAGCGAGTGTGATGAGGATTGCTGGATCATCGAAGGAGATGAGTTAAATATGGAGCTGAAGTATTAATACCCCTTTATTGAAGAAGTTTTATTTCTACTGCAGAATTACCCGGTTTATTATCCTTAAACCGTATCAGTATATCATAGAATGCGGTTTTACTGCAAACAAAGCTAAAGACTTCATAATATTTATCTTTCATTATATTAGTCAGCACAAGCTTATCTGCATCCAACAATTCAAAAACGGCTTCCCCTGGATAGCCATCGAGATGATTTGTGACTATAAACTTATATGTTGACCCTTTATTAAATTTAGTTGTCATAAAATACTCGTTCTCATAATCCTGTTCGCTTATCTCATCCAGCCTGAAGTCAATTAATTTGATAAAAATTTCTTTTTGAGCATATGTGTTCTTAATAAAGAGGAATAAAAATGCCGTTAAAATTATTAAGATTTTGAACCTTACCATTTTTATTTATTTCTAAAAGATTACATAAAGTCACTTTTTAAAATAAATCAACCGGACAGAAAATTAAATCTGTTTAATTTTTAACCATTCATAATTTACATCCAGCAAGATCAGCTTTGCATGCTCTGACACTCTTTTTGTCTGCACTTTTGATAATTCGAGGACTATACTTTTAATATTATCTTCATAATATTCTTCGGTAAGTCCCGTGCACTTTGTTTTCCCGTTGCGCAGATAAAACAATGCCTTAACCTGTCTTTTTTCATCATCACTTTTAAGGGCATCAACAAGTGCATCAAGCCTGTTCCAGCTACCTGACTCTTCATCCCACCATTCTTTAGCTTCCTTAACACTAAGGTCTTTAATTATTCTGCGTTTTTCAGGAACTGAACATTTATCAAGTTTTTTTCTGTTGCCGGAATCATTATAATAACCAGGAAAATTAATTTTAATAAAATTTATAAGCCTGTCCTCCTGAATATGTACACCACTGAATCCGAAATTCTGAAAAGTAATTTCCTCAAGAAGCCATCCTGCACGAACAATCATATCATCAATATCATAATCTATTATTTGTCCCCGTCCATAAAACTTCTCAGCACCCGGATATATAAGATCCCCGGTATTGGTAAGTTTTACAAATGATTTAACGCCTAACAGATTTATCAGATCAGGAATAGATTTTTCCTCCATATTTTCCAGCTTTTCCTTAGCATCCAGTACCGTCGGCCAGTCATTCGATTTAAAATCCTTTAGAAGAGCATCAATTGATATTTCCCGGATAAAACTGGCAAGTATAAAACCACCAATCATAATAACAACGAACAACAATCTCTTTTTCATAAAAATTCTTTATTTTTTAAGTTTTCTGATTTCTAGATAAAGTTACAATAATTTTAATATTTTCAAATTTTTAATAAGTATTGTCAAATCAATTCCACTGCAACATCACTATCCAGTGAGGCAATAAAAGGTCCGGCAAAAACTGCCTCAGACTAATAAATCATATACATTAAGAGCGTAATATCCAAGAGTAATAATCTCGCTATACATATCCGAATAAATTACTCCTGTTGAGCATTTATACCTGCCCTTTCTCAGATTTTTAAAATGCTCTTCTTTTAAAGCCCTGTCAATTTTCTGCAATTCTTTTCTATGAGCCCTGTTTTTATCTGAAAATGCCAAAGTTTCTCCGCTGGCAAATCCTTCATTTATTTCCTTTAATATCTGATCAATAATTATAAAAAGTCTGTTTATATTTTTATCCATTTCTTTAGTGAAACCTGCCTTGGCAGCATTCTTCCGTTCAATAGTATCTGCCAGTTTATCATTTGAATCAGCCATGCTTTCGATATTACTGATCATGTTAAGCATATTTGTGATATTCTCGGAGCTTGAACTGCTGAATGATTCTTCGGTAATCCTCGTTAAATATGAAGCTATCTCCACTTCCATCCTGTCAGAGATATCCTCGTATTTCCTGATTTTCGCCAGATACTTATTGTATTTCTTCCCTGTCTGTGTATAATAGAATTCTTTCACCAGTTCAAACATCTTTGTAACACGACCTGCATAAAGCTGCGTTTCTTTCCTGGCTTGCAATATAGACAGCTCACCCGTCGAGAGCAATCCGGTATTAATATATCTCAGGCTAAATTCCTCATCTTCATCACGATTAGGCACCATAACGGTGACAATTTTTATAATAAACGAAACAAACCATACTAAAATCACGGTGTTTAAAATATTAAAGGCAGAATGAAAAATTGATAAAGCAACAGGTATGGCCTGCGCCGTTTCAGCAGCTGTTTGTCCCTCTATCATGTAGGGTGAATTTAATCCTATTTTCATGATAAACCAGTTTATGGATTTCAGAAAGGGATTAAATACCAGGAGCATAAGTACAACCCCTGTTATATTAAAAACAAGATGTGCCCTTGCAGCACGTTTGGCAGATGTGTTGGCGACAAATGCTGCCAGGTTTGCTGTAATTGTCGTCCCTATGTTTTGTCCGAGAACCATTGCTGCTGCCAAATCAAAAGATATCCAGCCATTAAAACACATGACCAGTGTGAGCGCCATAGCTGCACTTGATGACTGAATAATCATTGTTATAACAGTGCCAATAATTATAAAGATCAATATTGATATAAAGCCGGAATCTGAATAAATG
>CAZOLY010000161.1:0-7793 GCA_964580815.1 uncultured Bacteroidales bacterium | reverse complement strand
GTGGGTTACATTTCTTATAAGATCTATTCAGGTATTAAAGATAAAAATGAGGTCATTAAAAAAAGAGAAGTATTACCCTTTCACTGTTTGTATACATTAAATGAAACACAGGCCAGCTTAAAAGGAATGAAAAAGAGTGGCTCATATGTATTAATATTTTTCAGTCCCGATTGCGATCATTGTGACTATGAGATTGAGAGTATTATTCAGAAAGCCGATTCATTTATTAATGTAAATATTTATCTGGTTTCCAGCCAGCCGTTTAAAATTCTAAATGATATTTCTGAACGTTATGCATTACATAAATATCCGCAGATAGAAGTATTATATGCAGATTACCAGTGTATTAGATCTGTGTATGGAGTTATTCTGTTGCCAACAACCTTCATTTATAACAGGGACTTCAGGTTGACAAAAATATTCAGGGGTGAGACAGGCGCTTCGGCAATACTGGAAGCAACCAGAAGTAAATAAACTGTGAATCTGGAGTTCTTATATTAACAACATAAATATTGGATTTTAAAGCAATCCGGAAATCATTAGTAAAGCAGCGTGATCATTCAGATTGCGGTATAGCCTGTCTAATGACAATTATTAATTATTTCGGTGGTAAGGAAAATTCCGAAAAGCTTAGAGAGTTAAGTGGCACAAACAGGCAGGGCACAACACTGCTGGGTCTTCGTAATGCCGCAATTCAGACAGGTTTCGTATCACAGGGCCTGCATGCAGATGTTGAATTTCTTGACAGTATATCTGATCCGGTAATTCTGCACGTGACAACTCAAAATAAGCAGCAGCACTTTATTGTATGCTACGGCCATATTGATAATAAATATATTATTGGCAATCCGGCAACCGGCATTGAAAAGTACACATATGAGGAGGTTGATAGAATATGGAAATCAAAAGCACTGCTTAAGCTATACCCGGGAAAGGATTTTGTAAGAAAAGAATGCATAAGATCATATAAGATACGGTGGCTTAAGGAGTTAATAAAGAAAGATATAAATATTTTATCAGCTTCCCTTTTTCTTGGTATAATGATATCAATCCTGGGAATTGCCATAGCAGTTTTTTCGCAAAAACTTATAGATGATATTCTGCCCAACTCAAAAAAGGAGGATCTGGTTGTCGGATTAGTAGTAGTAATATTGCTCTTATTCATCCGCGGAGGGTTAACCTATGTACAAAGGTTTTTCGGAATAGTGCAGGGCAGGGATTTCAATATGCGGATGATAGACCTTTTTTTTTCAAACCTTCTAAGACTACCGAGGTCTTTTTTTTATAACCGTCTGACAGGTGATTTAGTCGCCAGGCTGAACGATACAAGAACTATTCAACAAACCATAGCATATATTGTCAATTCCTTAATTCTTAATGTTTTGGTCCTTCTGGTTTCGGGTGCGGCAATTTTTATATATTCTGTAAAGTCCGGAATAATTGCTTTGTGTGCATTTCCATTATATTTTATTATTGCCTGTATTTTTCATGATAAGGTGGTATCGGGACAGCGAGCTGTTATGGAGGCCCATTCAAAAAATGAAAGCAATTATATAAATACTATCCAGGGAATAGACATTATTAAAAGCACTGAAAAGGAAGAATTTTTTTCAGATATTAACAAGTTTATATATGGCTTCTACCAGCATACTATTTATAAACTTGGTAAAATAAACATTAACCTTGGCCTCGTAACCGATATAGCAGGAGTACTATTCTCTGCGGCATTATTATGGATGAATTCCTTTATGGTAATCAATAAGACAATTACTATTGGAGTGTTTACAGCAATATTAAGTATAACATCATCAATGCTCCCTGCAATAGCGTCGCTGGCATTTGCCAATCTTCAGTTGCAGGGAGCGCGCATTGCTTTTGACAGAATGTTTGAATTCACAGGATTAGGAAAAGAAAATGACCCGGAAACTGCTGATAAAAGACCGTTGAAAGATATTTCAACAGTATCATTTGAAAACATTTCTTTTCGCTTCCCGGGGAGAAAACAAATTTTAGAGGATATTTCATTTACTGTCAAAAAAGGAGAAATGATTACTCTT
This sequence comes from uncultured Bacteroidales bacterium, assembly GCA_964580815.1. Lineage (GTDB taxonomy): Bacteria > Bacteroidota > Bacteroidia > Bacteroidales > UBA10428. The sequence goes on along the minus strand of CAZOLY010000161.1, from coordinate 5,736 downwards.
TATGGCGAAAGTGGCTGCGGCAAGACTACAATTATTAATATTATTCAGAAATATTATTACCCTGAAAGCGGCAAGTACCTTGCAAATTATATTGACGCTAATAAAATTTCCATATCCTGCCTGCGAGCACATATTGCTGTGGTTCCCCAGGAGTTAAGATTTTTTAAAGGGTCGGTAATTGAAAATATATGCCTGGCAGATGTGAGAAAAGAAGCCCAAAATGTTTTAATGTTCTGCAAAAAATTCGGATTCGACAGGTTCTTCAGCCAATTTCCCATGGGTTACGGGACAATGCTTGGCGAAGACGGGATCAATATTTCGGGAGGGCAACAGCAGCTTGTTTCATTTGCACGTGCGTTATACCGTAATCCAAAGGTATTGCTGCTTGATGAGCCAACTTCTTCAATGGACGCGGAAGCTGAGGAATTTGTGATCAGCGTACTAAACAAGTACAAGAGCAATTCAATGATTGTCCTTGTAACTCATAAGATACGACCGGCAAAGGAATCTGACAGGATATATATAATTAGCAAAGGAAAAATTGAACAGGCAGGAAGCCATGAAGAACTTAAGTCGGGTAATAACATATATAGCTTGTCATACAGAACTATAGTATTATAGAAATAATTTTTATGCGCATGGTCCTAATTTCTTATTATGTTCTTCTCATATTCTTTGAAGTAGGATTTCAATTCAAGTTTTTGCCCATCCAGCACTGCATATGAAAAATTGTTAATCCAGTCTCCAAGATTAATTATACGGGAAGCTTCATTAAGTTTAATATCAAAAGGAATATGGCGATGGCCGATTATAAAGAAGTCAAAGTGTTCTTTTTTAAGCTTTTCTTTTGCAAAAACAATCTGAATCTCTTTATCTTCTCCCTTAAAGGGCTCAGCGACAATACCTTTAGCATAGCGGCTTGTCCTTGACCATCTGTGTCCGAATGCCATTGCTGCATTGGGATGAATTCTGGCAAACAGCCATTGCAGGATCTTATTTGTAAATATTTTTTTAAGTATCTTATAACCATATTCACTTCTTCCCAACCCATCGCCGTGAGCAAGGAAAAATTTCAGACCATTTAGTTCTTTCACCACGGGCTTACGATATAATGTTAGTCCTATTTCTTTTGGCAGATAATCATATACCCAAACATCATGATTACCGGTAAAGAAATAGATTTGTGTTCCGTTGTCAGCAATTTCTGCAATTTTACCAAGGAACCTTGTAAAACCTCTTGGAACTACTTTTCGGTATTCATGCCAAAAATCAAAAACATCTCCCATTAAGTAAAGTTCATCGGCATCTGATTTGATACTATCAAGCCATTTTACGAGCAGTTTTTCCCTTACAAAACTTTTTTCTGCAGGATGCAGTCCGAGATGTATATCAGAGATAAAATATATTTTCTTATTTGGCAATGGTTATAATTTTTAATTAAACAGTTCCGATAATTTTTTATTTAGCTCATCCGCAGTGAGATTCTTACCTATAATAGTATCCATATTCCTATTGATAAGATAATTCCATGGAAGATTATTTACATTGTAGTTAAGTGCTATCACAGATTTTGGAAAAGATGAGTCATTAACACTTATCCATGGCAATTCGTCAAACCCTATAGCATGATGCCATTGTTTAACAGATTTATCAAATGACACCTGGTATATTTCAAATCCTTTTTTATGATATTTTTCATATACATCCTTAAGTTTAATATTCGCATTTATACTTTCCTTATTCCATGAAGCCCAGAAACTAAGAAGGACATAACTGCCTTTTAATGATAACAGCCTCAAGGTATCACCCTTAACGTCAGGTAAAGATATTTCAGGCAGGACAAAATTTTCAGGCTTTGCAAGACTTAAAATTTTCTGGCTGTTATATCCCTGGAGCAGCCTGTCTGTATTTACTTTCAATACTTTGACGTGATTTGATTTAGGATATATCTTTATCAGGGAATCAGTAACAATCTTAAAAAACTGTATATCACGGGCCTTATTAAACAAAATTCTTCCCGGTTCAATCTCCTGATAAAGAGCGGCAATACTTGCCAGAGATGTGCTATTATCCAGGATAAAGCCTATTGAATATTTCCTGTGCTGTTCAATAATTTTTTTGTATTGGCCGGCCAATTCTTCTTTTACCGATTCATCATCGGAATTAATGAATATTTTTGATATCGAGTCGAGTTTTGACTTTGTTATTTCAAGATTATTCAAAAGCCCATTTAATAATTCGGAGCCTTTTGATCCTTTAATGACCAGTGTTTTATCCAGTTTATAAACATCACCTGAAATAAAAGCTTTATCATTCGGTTCCAGTAAAAGCCTGATAGTTTTGTTATCAGCTAAACGAAGCTGATAAAAATCAGGAAGCTTAGCAGCAGTGGAAAAAGAAAACCGTCCATTGTCCTTCATAATCAATGAATCAATGGGTTTAACTTTGAATACATCAACTTTTTCGAAGTAAAGAGTCTGGTTTTTGCAGTTTTTAAGTGCTCCCTTAATTTTTACCTGCCCGGTTTTAATACAGGATGTGAATATGAAAAGTCCAGCTATAAATACGACTATTTTAATCTTGTTTGAAAATCTCTTTGAGATTTTTTTCGAGGTCATTTCCGTTTAGGTTTTTTGCTATTATTCTGCCGGCAGTGTCAAGCAGGAAATTAGCGGGTAATTCCTGAACCTGATATTTCATGGCGACAGGTGAATTCCAGTATTTTAAATCACTTACATTAATCCAGTTTAGTTTATCTTCTTCTATACATTTAATCCATGAATCTTTATTACGATCCAGTGATACCTGGTATATTTCAAATCCCTTTTCTTTATATTTACTGTATATATCGACAAGCATTTTATTTTTTGTCCTTGATAAGGTGTTCCATGACGCCCAAAAATCAAGAAGTACATACTTTCCTTTTAACGCAGAAAGACTAACAATATTACCTTCGGGATCCGGTAATGATATATTTGGGGCAATAGAACCAACAGCAAAATTAAGCTGTTCCCTAATCCGGACAACTTTTCTGTTAAGGCTTTTTACTGCTTCTGAGGTGGGATACAGAATGGTTAAATTTGAATCGACCAGATTAAAATATTTAAAGTCTTTCCTGTAATTAAAAAGTGGTTCATTCCTTCCAAGTTGCTGGTAAAGGGCCATTATACTTACCAGGGATTTAGGATTTTTTAATATTAATTCCTTTGAAAAATTTTTATGTTCCTCAAACAGATCATAATACGCACTGTCCAATTCAGCCTTTTTCTGAAAGAAATCCGGTCTGCCCTTAATATTATCAAATTCATTACTGAGAATAGTTATCTTTTCTAAAGTAGATCTTTGCTTATCAATCAATTTTTTAACTAACTTTGAGTCGCCTGAACCTTCAACAATATATTCCGTACTGAAATTTTGTACATTTGTCAGTATATTTATTTTGTCTTTAGGGTGTATTATTAGGTGAATATAGTCACTGTTTGGGGTATATAGAACAAAGAATGCGGGTTCAGCTATTTTGCCTGAAAGAATAAAATTTCCACTTGCATTGGTCTGAGTAGAGTCTATAAGTATTTTTTTAGTTGTTGTGAGCCTGGAAAGGTAGATTTTATCACTTTTAGAGTTTTTTATTGTTCCTTTTACTTCAAAATTATTCTTGTTTGATGAACAACTAAAAAAAATAGTTGTTAGTATGGGTATAATAAAAATATATTTAAACATAAAACAAAAATTTTTTCAAATATACTATACTCAAAGTGAAATGCAGGAATTTAAATAAGTTTCTTTTTAAACAAAAGATTAATAAATGTTTATATATAAATATTTTTTACCGGTTAATAATAAAAAGGTTAATTATTGAATAGTTCAGTACTATAATAATTAAGCAAAATTTTTCAGTTTATTTATCAAAAGATTAACAATTATTTAATAACTTATATTCAAGATAAAAAAATGTTTTATGAGCTATCTAAACTTTGATAAGTCGCAATTGGTTAATCTTGAATATTCCTTAAATAAGGAGATACTCAGAAGTAATCGTGCCGGGTCCTATGCCAGTACAACTATTGTTGGATGTAACACAAGGAAGTATCACGGACTATTGATTTGTCCCATGGAACACCTGGACGGGGAAAGGTATGTTTTACTTTCTTCTCTGGATGAGACAATTGTTCAGAATAATAGCGAATTCAACCTTGGTATTCATAAATATCAGGGAGACAATTACATTCCCAAAGGGCATAAGTATGTTCGTGATTTTCAGGCTGACCCTGTCCCAAAAATAGTATTTCGTGTTGGCGGGATAGTAATTGAGAAGGAAAGACTATTAGTTGAAAAGGAACAGCAGTTTCTCATCAGATATAATATTATCGAAGCTGATCGTTCAACCAAAATCAGGTTCAGGCCATTTTTAGCGTTCAGAAATATTCATGGCCTGAGCAAGGCAAATACATATTTAACTACGAAAGTCAAGTTCATTTCAAACGGGATAAAATCCAGGCTATATGATGGATTTCCATACTTGCATATGCAATTCTCAAAGAAAGTCGAATTTGTTCATAGTCCGGACTGGTATTATAATATAGAATATCTTGAGGAACAAAAGAGGGGTTATAGCTATAAGGAAGATTTATTTGTTCCGGGATATTTTGAGATGAACATAAGAAAAGGAGAGGTATTAATCTTTTCTGCATCTACTGCATTGACCAATACTGAAACTTTAAAGAGAAAGTTTGCAAATGAGATAGAAAAAAGAATACCCAGGAATGATTTTAAGAATTGTCTTATTAACTCAGCCCAGCAGTTTATCGTGAAAAGGGAAAAGAAGACGGAAATTATTGCCGGATTTCACTGGTTTGGAAGTTGGGGGCGGGATACTTTTATTGCATTACCAGGCTTAACGTTAAGCATTGGCGATACAAAAACCTGCAAAGCTGTTCTTGACACCATGGTTACCAAGCTGTCTGAAGGACTGTTCCCAAACACTGAAAGCAATGATGAGGCCGCTTATAATTCTGTGGATGCGCCTTTATGGTTTTTCTGGGCAGTGCAGCAGTACGCAAAACATATAAATTCCTATGCACCCGTGTGGGCAACATTTGGTAAGCCAATGATTTCAATTCTGGATGCTTACCGGAATGGTACTTTGTTCAATATAAAAATGCAGGAGGATGGATTGATTTATGCAGGAGGTAAGGGTATTGCGTTGACATGGATGGATGCTGTTGTAAGTGGTAAACCTGTAACTCCACGTGTGGGTGCAGCTGTTGAAATTAATGCGCTCTGGTACAATGCCCTGATGTTCAGCCTTGAACTGGCAGAAAAAGCTGATGATAAGAAGTTTATCAATAAATGGGGAAAGTTGCCGGCGCTGGTCAAAGAATCTTTTATACGGAATTTTTGGGACAGGAGCAAAGGATATTTGGCCGATTGTACAGATAAGAATTCACAAGACTGGTCAATAAGGCCTAACCAGGTTATTGCAACATCATTGGTATATTCTCCTGTTGATAATGAAATGAAAACTTCCATCCTTAACATTGTGGAAAGGTACCTGCTAACGCCAAGAGGTCTCAGGACCCTTTCTCCAAAAGATAAGAATTATATAGGTATTTACGAAGGTAACCAGGAGCAGCGTGATCTTGCTTATCATCAGGGTACAGTATGGCCCTGGCTTCTTGAACATTTCTGCGAGGGATATCTTAATTTATATAAGGAATGCGGATTGCTTAAAATAAA
>CAZOLY010000160.1:0-7799 GCA_964580815.1 uncultured Bacteroidales bacterium | reverse complement strand
ATTTGCCGCAGGCGGATTATACCAAGTTATAACCCTTGTATCTGCAGCATTTGCACAGCCATTGGTGCCTGTTAATGTTAGTGTTGCCGTAAATGATCCCGAGGCCGTAGATGGAGTAAATATGGCAAGCGCGGGATTGGTATTCTGTGTCCACGTTCCCAGTACGCCGCCGCCGCTCCATGTGGGCATGCCGCTGTATGTGCCGCTCGCCGTAGCGCCGGTCATAGGTATGGCTGCCGTTCCCGTGCATGTTGATATGTCGGGACCGGCATTGGCAACGGGCTGTGTGCCCCATGTTATTAGCCTTGTGTCTGTTGCATCTGAGCATCCGTTAGCTCCTGTCAGCGTTAATGTTGCAGTGAATGATCCTGAAGCTGCAGATGGAGTAAATGTAGCCAGGGCGGGATTGGCATTCTGTGTCCACGCTCCCAGTCCGGTTCCGCCGCTCCATGCTGGCAGTCCGCTATAAGTGCCGCTGGACGTAGCGCCTGTCATAGGAATAGCTGCCATCCCTGTGCAGGTAACTATATTGGGACCTGCATCAGCTAAAGGCTGGGTGCCCCATGATATTTGCCTTGTGTCTGTTGCATTTACGCAGCCATTGGCTCCTGTTAAGGTTAATGTTGCAGTAAATGATCCGGATGCAGCAGTTGGAGTAAATGTAGCCAGGGCGGGATTGGCATTCTGCGTCCACGTTCCCAGTCCGCCCCCGCCGCTCCATGCTGGCAGTCCGCTGTATGTGCCGCTGGCCGTGGCGCCGGTCATAGGAATGGCTGCTGTACCTGTACATGTTTGTATATCGGGACCGGCATCAGCCACAGGCTGTGTGCCCCATGTTATTAATCTTGTATCAGTTGCATTTACACATCCATTGGTTCCTGTTAATGTTAATGTTGCTGTAAATGATCCCGAGGCTACTGTAGGTTTGAAGGTTGCCAGGGCGGGATTGGCATTCTGCGTCCATGTTCCAAGTCCCGTTCCGCCGCTCCATGCCGGCAGTCCGCTGTATGTGCCGCTGGCTGTAGCTCCTGTCATAAGTATGGCTGCCGTGCCTGTGCATGTTTGTATATCGGGACCGGCATCAGCCACAGGTTGGGTGCCCCATCTTACAGTCCTTGTGTCTGTAGCATCGGGACAGCCGTCAGCACCTGTCAGGGTAAGCGTAGCAGTAAATGATCCCGAGGCGGCAGTTGGTGTGAATGTAGCAAGTGCGGGATTGGCATTCTGTGTCCATGTTCCCAGTCCGCCTCCGCCGCTCCATGTAGGATTACCGCTATATGTGCCGCTGGCCGTAGCTCCTGTCATTGGAATGACTGCTGTTCCTGTGCATGTCGATATATCCGGACCGGCGTTGGCCACGGGCTGCGTGCCCCATGTTATTACCCTTGTGTCAGTAGCATTTGAGCATCCGTTAGTTCCTGTTAATGTCAGCGTAGCAGTAAATGATCCCGAAGCTGTAACAGGTGTAAATGTAGCAAGGGCGGGATTGGCATTCTGCGTCCATGTTCCAAGTACGCCCCCGCCGCTCCATGCCGGTAGTCCGCTATAAGTGCCGCTGGCCGTGGCCCCTGTCATGGGTATAGCTGCCGTCCCTGTGCATGTCGCAATGTCGGGGCCTGCATTGGCTACAGGCTGGGTGCCCCATGTTATAAGTCTTGTGTCTGTTGCATTCGAACAACCGTTGGCCCCTGTTAAGGTTAAGGTAGCAGTAAATGATCCTGATGCCACGGTCGGTGTAAATGTAGCCAGGGCGGGGTTGGCATTCTGTGTCCATGCACCTGAACCTCCACCGCCGCTCCATGTTGGCAGTCCGCTATATGTTCCTGTTGCCGTGGCCCCGGTCATGGGTATGGCTGCCATTCCTGAGCAGGTTACTATATTGGGCCCTGCTTCAGCCACAGGCTGGGTACCCCATGTTATAATCCTTGTGTCGGTAACATTAGAGCAGCCCAGAGCCCCTGTCAGCGTTAATGTGGCAGTGAAGGAACCTGAGGCCGTTGTTGGCGTAAATGCAGCAAGAGCGGGATTAGCATTTTGTGTCCATGTTCCCAATCCTCCCCCGCCGCTCCATGTTGGCAGTCCGCTGTATGTTCCGCTGGCCGCAGCACCCGTCATAGGTATAGCAGCTATCCCCGTGCAGGTCATGATATCCGGACCCGCATCAGCTGCCGGAGGAGGAGCTGACCTCACTATAGCATTCGGACCCTGTTTTGTGCAGCCCTTATTATCGATTACCCATGTGCGGTAAGTGCCCGCTGGCAGGGAAGTAAAAAGATTTCCTTCCTGGAAGGTTGAGTCTGTTGTGGAAATATTTACAATGGCATAATCCAGGTCGGGAGTACCTCCGTTTGCATTAATCTGTATAGTGCCAAAGCTCATCCCCTGGCAGGTAGGTGTAGTATCTGCGGATGTTATATTTATCTGTTGAGGTATACTGTCATGCGGGGGGACAAAGAAAATAGTTGCTATCTGCGCTGCCTTTCCGCAGTTATTCGCATCGTCGACGGTTACCGAGTATATTCCCGTTCCCAGGTTCACTGCGATCTGGGTGGTCTGGCTTCCCGTATTCGGACTCCATATATAATCGTACGGAGTTGTTCCTCCGCTCATATTGGCCCTCAGCTGTGCATCACTTCCTGCATAACAGGTCAGTCCTTTCACTACTGTTATTGTGGCGGCTGCCATGGCTGGTGGCTGGGTAACAGGATTGTATTGCCCTTTGTTGGATCCCACAAAATCATAAACCCACAGATAATAATTTGAATTGGCACTCAGGTTACCGAAGAAGGCGGTATCTGCATTATGAGAAATTTGTCGTATTAACGTTCCTGTCCCGCCAAGGAAGGGAGGTAATTTATTCCATAACTGGTATGTATAAGGAGTCGTTCCGGCTTCTGTTATTCTGACGAGGATAGAACCATTTGTTCCCCCGTTGCATGGCACATTACTGGTAGTAGCTGTATAGTTAAGAGAAAATGCGAGCTTACTGATAAGCAGTAATATTATTAAATTTGAGAAGCCTAAATACTTTTTTACCTTCCTGTCCATTATAAAAGGTTTTTATCTATTAATATTTTCTTTTCATAACAATGAATAAGATAACTGAAATTATTTATCAGTTATATTTACATATATCTCTTTAAATGTACTTTTGCCCGAATTATCAATTACTCCTGCAAAGTACCTGCCTGCAGGCAGGTCTTCAAAGACATACCTGCCGTCAAATGTAGGTGCACTTTTTGTTATTTGATTTGCATCCTGCCAGGGTTCATTATCATAAAGGAAGAAGACATATTCGGGGTCCCCCGAATCAATTGTTACCTCTATTTTACCATCTGTAGCGGCTGCAGTTGAAACAGCCTCTGAACTAACCTGTATGACCAGATCCTGTCCGCTAGCTTTAATAGCAAGCAATGTAAATACCAGGATGCATGTAGTTAAGATTGCCTTTTTCATATTAATACATATTATTCAAATTTTGAAAAACACTCCTTATGAACCTGTTCATTAAAGAATATTGTTGCTGAAACAGCCCCACAGTTATTCTCGTCATTAATTATGCAGCGGTAAGTGCCGCGTGTAATATTTTTTGCAAGCTGGGTGGCCTGGTTCCCGGTATTTTCACTCCATAAATAACTGTAAGGTTTTGTACCACCGCTGCAATTAGCCCTTAATACAGCATCATTCATTTCAGGGTTCGAAAAGCATTTTTCTATCGTTATTTGTCCGGCTTTTAATTCTCCGGGCTGGAATATTTCAATGGATTTCTGCAAATAACTGCCTTCCGAATCCTGGATTGTTATATAATAATTTTTTGCAGCAAGTGCCCTGAAGGAATAATTCGTTTCATCAGTATTTACCAGGACCAGGTACTTCTGTTTTGTAGCGGGTTTTTTATCATACAGCTTAATAATAAACCCGGGCTTACCTGAAAGAATATTTATGGTTATTTCCCCGGTAGATCCGTTAAAGCACTTTACCGAGTCAGCAGTAACAATAAAATCAAGACCTGCAGAGTATCCAATACAATATAAAAAAACAGAATATATTAATATAAATATAGTTCTCTGCATAAGTATGATCAATAATTATTTATATTATACGTATAATAATTAATCAATAAATATTACGAATTGTAATCAAATTAGTTTCATCACTTTAACCTGCTAAAAGAGTGAATTTCGTAATATTATAGTTATATTTTTAATAAATGTAGAACTTAATAGTCCGCCTAAAAAAATAACATTTTAACATTATATTGTCAAATAAGTATTTTCAGTACATTAAGTTATTGATTTTTAAAATTTTGTGAAAACAGAGACAGATTAAATGTTGTTGATAATTATTTGATAATCAGGCTTTGCACGGCTCTATTTCACAGACCTATATACGGTCACTCTGAATAAATCTCTTTGTAATATACCTGACAGGATACCATGAGGCCACAAGTCCGATGACAAGAACAACAACAAGCACGGCAAAAATATCTGATGTTTTAATACTTACAGGATAGGCATCAATAACAAAAGTGCCGCTGCCCTGCAGTTTCACCAGGTGGAATTTAATCTGAAGCCAGCATATCAGAAGTCCCTGAATAAGGCCATAGACTGCACCTAATAAAGTTATCATACATCCTTCATATAAAAATACCTTTTTAATTGATGACAAATTTGTGCCAAGGCTCCTAAGCGTTGAGATATCGAATTTCTTTTCAAGTATCAGCATGGTTAGTGAGCCGATAACATTAAATGAGGCCACGACGAGTATAAATACAAGAATAAGAAAAATAACGTACTTTTCGGACTGCATTGTTTTGTAAAAGAGTTCATCCTGCTGGTAACGGTTTTTCACTTCAAAACCGCTACCCAGGATATCTTTTATTTCGGACTGGATATTCTTAATGTTCGCCTTGTCTGAAAGTTTTACCTCAATTGCCGTCACTTCATTATTATATTCAAATAGTTCGCGGGCAAATTTCAGTGGTACAAAAATATATTTTGAATCATGACTCTGCTCTATTGAAAAAATACCTGCCGGGAATACATATTTTTTATTTATTGCCTGTTCGGGGTTCATAGTTACTTTCCCGGTCCTTCGGGGCACATAAACAGCCATAGGGATCTGGTAATCCAGATTTATGTCAGTATTAATATTGAGGAAATACGCTATACCCTGTCCGATTACAGCATAATCTTCATTTTTCCCCTTGAGTATAAAATTCCCGGATATCATCATACTGTCTATCCCTGATATCCCGGCAAAATTTTCACTGACTCCTTTTACTATGGCAATAGTTTGTTTTTTATTATATCTGAGCAGGGCTTTATCTTCCAGTACTTCTGCAAAACCGGCAACACCTTCGATATTCCTTATCGTGTCAAATTTAACAGAGTCGGCAACAAAAGTTTTACCTTCAACGGCAGTTATTTTCAGATCGGGATTAAAAGAATCGAATAATGAACGAATAAGATCATCAAAACCATTAAATACTGATAGCACAACAATTAAAGCCATTGTCCCGACAGCGACTCCCAGGACTGAAATGGCAGAAATAAGGTTTATCGCATGATGCGATTTGGTGGAGAGGAGATATCTTTTCGCTATATAGAATGGAAAATTCAATACGGAATTTATATTATGATTTCAGAAGCCTGTTAATATTGTCAATATAGTCAAGGGAATCGTCCCGAAAGAACAATAATTCCGGCACATTTCTCAGCTGGTGGCGCACCCTTTTTCCCAGGAAAGTCCTTACGGTTTTGATATTCCGATTCATTATCTGGTCAAAGTCTTCATTATCATTTAGAGGAAAAATACTAAGATAAACCCTGGCAAGGGTAAAGTCAGGTGTAATTCTAACTACTGTCACTGTAATTATTCTGCCTTTAAACAGATTTCTGCTTTCTTTCTGAAAGATTTCAGCAAGTTCTTTTTGCAGGAGTCTGGCTATTTTATTTTGTCTTACAGATTCCACTTTATGCCGGTAAGAGATTAAATTATTTGTCTGTGTTGAAGTAAAAGTACGATTTTTAGATAACATTTTATAGTTTTGTGCCAGGTAAGGATTAGATTAAATAAAATAGTATTTATAAAAAAGGATTAAATGATGCCAAAGAAAAGAGTTTTATCATGTATTCAGCCAACAGGTGAGATTCACCTGGGGAACTATTTCGGAGCAATAAGAAACTGGGTAAATATTCAGGATCAGTACGATTGTATATATGGTGTAGTTGATTTACATGCCATGACTATGACGTACAAGCCGGATGAGCTTAAAGAAAATACGCTCAAAATGGTGGTTGACTTACTTGTATGTGGCATTGATCCTGAAAAGTCAATATTGTTTATTCAATCGCTCGTTCCCCAGCATACCGAATTGACATGGATTTTTAACTGTATTACATCCTTTGGCGAGTTAACAAGAATGACACAGTTTAAAGATAAGTCGGAACAGGGTGAAGGCAATGCCAGGACGAAGTTTGTGTCAGCCGGACTTTTTACTTATCCGATATTGCAGGCTGCAGATATATTAATATATAAAGCAGATTTTGTGCCTGTCGGTAGAGACCAGGTCCAGCATCTTGAACTTTCAAGAAATATTGCAGTAAGGTTTAATAGCCAGTATGGGCAGTATTTTCCCGAACCCAGGCCACTGCTGACTGACATTCCCAAGCTTGTTTCCCTTGCTGATCCTACAAAAAAGATGAGCAAGAGCCTGGATGAAAAGCATTATATAGGGCTTTTTGAGGAAGAAAGTTCGATAAGAAAAAAGGTGAAATCCGCTGTAACCGATACCGGCGATCAGCAGGGAGATACTATGAGTCCGGGAGTGGAGAATCTTTTTAACCTGATTAAGGCCTGTGATAAGGAAAAGGAATATAAAGAACTGCTGGCACATTATAAAGCAGGAACTTTAAAATATAAGGATTTAAAGGAAGTGACGGCCGATGCAATAGTTGAACTTACAAGGGGATTTATTAAAAGAAGGGACGAAATATCCGGGGACAGGTCATACGTGGAGAAGCTGGCATTCAGATTGTCCGGGAAAGCAGGGGATATTGCTGAAAAAACTATCAGGGATGTCAGAGCACTGGTTGGCCTGCCTGTGCCGGGGCACTGCAAGCAATAATGAAGTATAGCCTGCTGAAAATAAAAAGTCCCGGCATTTGGCGGGACTTGCCCTGAAAGTTTTTTCAGGTATATTTAAAGCATTGAAGAACTGTTATCAGATCAAATACAAATTTGATGCCAAAAAAAAAGCTGCCCTTTTGAGGCAACCTTTTTTATACATGCAAAAATGCAAGAGATGTTGATTCTTTTTATTCTATTGAGAATTTTTCGATATATATTTTGTTGTCAAGGTATACCTTAAGGATATACAGTCCCTTTGAAAATCCTGTCAGCTCGATGTATTTGATATCCTTGTTGCCGGTCAGGTACACAAGTTCGCCGCTGTTATTATAAATTGCAATTTTGCAGGAACCGGCAAGCTTGTTAAGGCCGCTGATATAAAGAATGCCGTCGGAAGGAACAGGATAAACAGCCAGTCCGGTTTCACCAAGCTCATAAATTCCTGTAATCTTGCCAACTTCCGCATTATCGCTTGTTTCACAGCCATTGGCATCCTCTACTCCTACCATATACGACCCTTCGGCCAAGCCGCTGAATGTCGCGAAGACCGTCTTCAATTCCCTTGCCGAGGGCGGCGCGTTTGACGCTGACTTGAAGCTGACGTTCGGCGCGGCTGGCAGGACCGGCATGAAGGACATGCTCCAGCAGGCACAAGACGCCGCCCCGGG
>CAZOLY010000159.1:0-7842 GCA_964580815.1 uncultured Bacteroidales bacterium | reverse complement strand
TTCTGGAACATTCTGCTTCTAGGGAATCCGTCATATCAAATTTGTTTTGTTGTAGGTAATGTAACTGAAGATAAATCTGTTTTTGTTAGCTACAATAAGAAAGAATCTGTAAAAATTGAAAGGGAACGATGTTTTGATGTTTTGGAAAAAAGTAGGAAAAACACTTTTAATTTAGAATACAATTTTAATATCACCATCCCAAATTTTCCCCTTCTCCCTCCCGTAAACAAATCTGATTGTATCCCCGGGACAATAGACGAAACCAGCCATACTTGCTTAACAGAACAAAGTATTCAAAATGCAAAAACCTCTGTATTACACCCCCCAGCAGTAAATATCTATTTTGGACTCGATAAAACTTCTAAGATGAAAAAAATAATATTCCTTTTTGTATTAAGTGGTTTTTTCTTAAAAGAACTTTTTGAATTTATCCTGTTTTTTGGGGGTAAAAAGAAAAAATGAAAACTAAACAATTACCTCAAGGATGGAGAGAAGTTGAACTTCAAGAATTGGTAGAATTTAGAAAAGGGAAAAAAGTAGATATAATTAAAAATCCTGATAAGAATTCAACTGCATATATTGTAATTGAAAATTTAAGGGGAGAGCCAATTAAGAATTTTACTAATGATAAAAAAGGGGTTGTTGCTGAAAAACAAGATATCTTACTTGTTTGGGACGGAGCTAATTGTGGAACTGTTGGCTCAGGATTAATTGGTTTTGTCGGTTCTACAATATCAAGATTAAGAATAAAATCTTCTGAAATTGAACAAAAATATCTATTAATTTATCTTAAAAACAAATTCAAATATTTTAATACACACACAACAGGGGCAACTATTCCCCACTTGGAAAAAAGTAGTGTCTTGAAATTAAAAATACCTTTCCCAGAAGATAAAAAACTTCAAAAACAAATAGTCTCAATTATAGAAAAAGCAGGATCCCTCAAAAAACTCAGAAAACAATCAGACGACTTAACCAAAGATTATCTAAAAAGTGTTTTTGCTGAGATGTTTTTGAAAAAGAAAGATGAATTTGAAGAGATTGAGTTGAAGGATGTTTGCTATACAAGTAGCGGGGGAACACCCTTAAGAGTAAAAATAGAATATTGGAAAAATGGAACCATCCCTTGGATTAAATCTGGTGATTTAAATAAGAATCAAATAACGGAAGTTAATGAATTTATAACAGAAAAAGGTTTAAAGAATAGTAGTGCTAAATATATTGAACCTGAGACAGTTCTAATAGCAATGTATGGGGCAACAGCGGGCAAGAGTTCTATATCTAAAATAAAAGCCACTACAAATCAGGCAGTTTGTGCTATTGTTCCTAAGGATAATAATACATTAAATAAAATTTATTTATTACATTGGTTAAGAGCTGATTACAAAAGAATAGTATCATTGTCTTTTGGAGGTGGTCAACCAAATATATCTCAAAATGTTATTCGTTTCCTAAAAATCCCGCTCCCCCCAATCACCCTCCAGAAAAAATTTGCTAAGATTGTTGAGAGAGTTGAAAGAGTCAAAGATTATCAAAAACAATCAGGAGATGAAATAAATAATTTATTTGGAAGCCTTATGCAAAAGGCTTTTAGAGGGGAGTTGTGAAATGAAAATTGATAATAAAGTATATCAAAAGATTAAATCATTATGGGTTAGTTGGATAACTTTACTCGTATGGTTTGTTTTGTTTTTAATAATTATTCAAACAGCAGGGATTGTTGTTCATGAATTTGGACATTACTCTACAGGAAAAATTTTCGGCTGTGAAAATTTATCAATATCTATTGCTAAACTATCTTGGGGGAATTCAATAAGCAATGTATCTGGATGGGAAAGTTGCAGTAAACCATTGGTATTAAGAGAAGATGGAAGTAGAATTTGTAATACTCCAACAAATATTATCAGTTTTGCAGGATTATTATTTACTCTACTAGTTTTTATTCCTTTAATTTTTTTAATAAACACCGTCTTAAAGAAAAAGTTTGGGAAATTTTATCTTAAAGGAAAATATTTTGTCATTCTTTTAATTTTTGTTATTTTTATGGGCATACAATCTGCCAGCTTTGATTTATTTAAAATAGCAGAGTGCTTTTCAAATACTAATAATGCTAACATAGTTTTCAATATAATCAATTTATTGCCTAAATTAACTACAATGCTTGTTTTCTTATTCATTTGCATAGATTTAATTATGTTAGTTAATTTTGCAATCCTTTTCTGCTTTATAGGACTATAAATAAATAATTCCCGTTCTTTCTGAAAACTAAATTATACTTTTTACAGCAAATAATGAAATTTATAGCATCATATATTAATATAACCATAAAATTTATCAACAGGCAATGCCAAAAAAACTTTATTAAAAAATAAAATTTTATAATTGGATAATTGAACAAATTAATATACTTTTGCGTCGCAAAATTCCTCAGTAGCTCAGTTGGTTAGAGCATCTGGCTGTTAACCAGAGGGTCGTAGGTTCGAGTCCTACCTGGGGAGCTGAAGCCGGTGAAACCATCACCGGCTTTTTTATTATTGCCTTGTCCCTTTTTTATGCTCCCTGCGTTAATTTTGGTTATAATTCAAAATTGCTCATTGTCTCCCAATTACTTATTTTTGCTAAACATTTAAATTCCTTGTTCATGCGTGCTGTTATCCAGAGAGTAAATGAAGCTGCAGTGACAATCAATAATTCCGGAGAATCGTCTATAAAAAAGGGACTTTTGGTCCTTCTGGGAATTGAAGAAAATGATACCGGTGAAGATATTGAATGGTTAAGTGGTAAAATATCAAGACTCAGAATATTTGATGATGATAAAGGTATTATGAACAGGTCAGTGAAAGATGTTGACGGTGAAATAATGGTTATCAGCCAGTTCACTTTGCATGCAAGCACGAAAAAGGGCAACAGGCCTTCCTATATCAGAGCTGCAAAACCAGGCATTGCAATACCTGTATATAACAGCTTTATAAAAAAACTTGAACAGGATATAAATAAAAGGGTAAAAACCGGCAAATTCGGGGCATTTATGCAAATCTCATTAATTAATGACGGTCCGGTTACAATTATTATTGACACAAAGAATAAAGAATGATACCCGGAAAAGACACGGTCAGATATGAAAAAATTATTTCGGGGGATTCCCTGATATCAAAGCCTAAAGTTATTTTAGACAGTACCGGCTCAAAATCAGTTATAGGAGACAGCATCCCTGAAATTTATGAAATTCATGCAGGTGATTCCCTGGTCACCGATTCTGCAAAGGTAAAAGTTAAACAAAAAGTTGCGGAAAAGACAGGGATGCACATTGCCGGCGAAGGCATTATTTTGAAGGATCACGGCAGAAAGCAGCAACCTGAAAAATTGAGATGGAATACTGCCGGGAACTTTTTAATTAGTAATGCCAGTGATGATACAATATCCTCTGGAAATTTAATATTCAGGCCTGCTGCCAGCATTACCGGAAATTTGAGGAGAATGCTTCTTCCCCGGGAAAGCATAAATATAGAGCCAAAAAAGAAATATGAGTTATCAAATGACTGGCTGCTGGCAATATTTCTATTTATTACCTTACTCTTTTTATGGGTCAAGATATTCTATAAAAAATATTTCGCTCTTTTGTTAAGTTCATTGCTAAGCTATCAGTTATCGCTAAAACTGTTAAGAGAAAAGAACATAATGATAAAAAGAGTATCATTTGTTTTAAATTTCATCTATGTGATAGTCCTGTCAACCTTTATTTTAAAGATACTTGAACTGTACCGGATAAAAGTATTCAAATTCAACACATTCGAAACCCTTTTAATCCTTATCAATATTATAATAATCATATCAGTCTTGAGAATATTACTGCTAAAACTTGTAGGTTTTATATTTAACAGCACTCAAATATTCAATGAATATATACACAATAATTATGTCATTAATAAAAACCTGGGATTGTTCCTGTTTCCCCTGTTAATAGGCCAGGTCTATATATCTGAAAAGTTAAAAGTTATATTTATAATTGCTGGTATTTCATTGATTTTAATCTCATATATAATTCGCTTCTACAGAGGTTTTCAAATAATTATTAAAAAAGATATTTTTTTATTTTATTTGATTTTATACCTTTGTACACTTGAAATTTTACCACTATTACTTGGATACAAATTCTTCATCTTATTGGTTTAGAAGTAGTTAAAGGAGGATTCTCAAATATGAAAATCAAAAAGATCTTGGTATCTCAGCCCCAACCTGAATCAGAAAAGTCACCTTATCATGAATTAGCTGTGAAAAACAATGTTAAAATTGATTTCAGGCCGTTTATTCATGTTGAAGGAGTAATATGCAAAGAATTCAGGAAACAAAGGGTAGATATTTTAAATCATTCTGCTGTAATCTTTACCAGTAAAACAGCAATTAACCATTTCTTCAGGATTTGTGAAGAAATGCGGATATCGGTCCCTGATTCCATGAAATATTTCTGTATCTCTGAATCAGTTGCTTTTTTCCTCCAGAAATATATTGTGTACCGGAAGAGGAAAATATTTTACGGGCAAGGTAACTTTTCAGATTTGATCGATGTTATAGCGAAGCACTGCGAAGAAAAATTTCTTTTACCTTTGTCTGACCAGCATAACGAAGAAATCCCCATTTTACTTGAAAATAACAATATAAAATATACAAAGGCAATCCTGTATAAGACCGTCAGCAGCGATTTATCGGATTTATCTGCAATAAATTATGATTTGCTTGTATTTTTCAGCCCTTCCGGAGTAAAATCCCTGCTTCAAAACTTCCCTCAGTTCAAACAAAATAACATAAAGATTGCCTCATTTGGGGAAACCACGGCAAAAGCAGTTAAAGATGCGGGATTAAGGCTTGATTTGCAGGCTCCGATGCCCCATGCACCGTCAATGACAATGGCTCTCGATAAATTTATCAGGGAGCACAATAAAAATAACAAAGACCAGTAAAAAAAGAGGATACTATCTTTCAATCAGATTAACCGGCAGTAATACAAGGGAACTATATATAATGCCCAATTCAAGCATATTTTCATCATTTTTATCATAGTACCAGTTTACACAAATCCTGTAACCCTTTTTATAAATTTTCTCAAGAATCTTTAATGATTCCATTATGCACCTTTTGGAATGGCCGTTCATATAATCAAGGTCAATACTTAACACGGTGTTATCTTCAGGTTCCTTTGAATAGCGCCTGATTAAACTTAAAAACGATTTGAGGTTATCAAAATTAACCGTAGGTATGGATTTACCCGTAATATTTATTTTCCCGTCGTTAAAATTTATGTACGGGGTCGTACTGGTATTTTCTATGGTGCAATTCATCAATACAATTATTATAGATTAGGTTACGATAAATCTCTTAAATTGTTTCCCTTACTACCGGTGATATATATCACCTTATTTGTTCAAAAATAAATGCAACTATAGAAATTTACAACCGTAAAATAGGTTTAAAGAAAAATATGAAAAAGAAAGAGCCTAAAGCAGAATTCAAGGTATGTAAGCGGTGTAACAGGCATCAGGCTGAGGATATTATTTGCCCTTCATGCAAGAATGAACTCCTGAGTTCCTATAACAATATTGACTGGGAGACAGCCTTTGAGGCTGAAAAAGCCCATAATAAAGCATTGAGATACAGGATGGACGAAGACTTTTAATTAGCTGTCATTAGTTCTTTAAATCTACACTTCAAATTTAATTTTTGTCTTATTCACGTTTTTACCCTCCACATATAGGGATAAATATTAATTTCCTCTATTTTTACAAAATTTCAGTATTCTGTATTTAAGATCATATAAGTTTAATGATTCTATCTTCCAGACTTAAAGGTATATTTTTTGCTTCTATAACTGCCTTATTATGGGGATTTTTAGCTGTTGCCCTGAAGGTATCGCTCATAAGCCTCAGTCCGGTTGACATTGCGTGGTTCAGATTTAGTGTGGCATTCGTTTTACTTACCGCATATTACTTTACATTTCACTCTTCGCAATTTAATATCATTAAAAATCCGCCCATACTGCTAATCGTAGCGGCACTCTGCCTTGGACTGAATTACCTTGGTTTTATATCGGGAATTAACTATACATCTCCCAGTGTAGCGCAGGTATTTATGCAACTTGGTCCGGTTCTTCTTGCTTTATCAGGATTTATTATATATAAAGAAAAAGTAACCTTCATACAACTTTCAGGCTTTATTATCGTGGTATGCGGCTTATTATTATTTTATAATGAACAATTATCACTAATAGCTACAGATAAAGAAATATTTAACGCCGGCATAATATGGGTAATCTTTGGTGCATTGGCATGGACAGGTTTTGCAATAATACAAAAGAAGCTTGTCCGGAAGTATCCTGCCATGCAGCTTAATATTGTTATATTCGGTATACCGGCTCTTTTATATTCCCCTTTTGTTAGTTACCACAGTTTAAGGGAAATATCATTAGGATACTGGATACTGCTTATATTTCTGGGTCTTAATACACTTGCTGCCTACAGTTCACTTGCCATAGCACTGAAACATCTTGATGCTAATAAAATTAGCGTTATCATCACACAGAATCCTGTTATTACGTTCATAACAATGGCCATCCTGGGAGGATTAAGTGTTCCCTGGATATCACCCGAAAATTTTACATTCTTAACAGTCGTCGGTGCAACAATGGTAATAGGCGGTGCTGTACTGACTGTTTTTACACGCAATAAAAAGATACATTTATTCAGGCACCGTAGTAAATAAATAATTTTTATTTTTTTATTTGAAAAAGGAGTATTATAATTACATTATAAAACCTCGTTTAGAAGAGTATTCCGTTGAGTATGCAAGAATTATAAAAAATCCCAATAATGATAAAGCATATACAGGCAGAATTTATAAAAAGATACGGACCTTCAGGTAATGAAATTTCAATATTCTTTTCTCCCGGCAGGGTAAATTTAATAGGTGAACATACCGACTATAACGGGGGTTATGTTTTCCCGTGTGCTCTCAGCTATGGAACTTACCTGGCCGTCAGGGATACCAAATCAGAGGTTTTCAGGTTCTCGACAATGAATTTCGATTACAAATGTGAAATTCCTGCTGACAGGCTAAATGAAAAGAGAGGTAATGAATGGGTAAACTATCCGCTTGGAGTTATTGATGAATTCCGTAAGACGGGCATAAATATATCCAAAGGCGCAGAGCTTTTATTTTCAGGGAATATACCTGACGGTGCCGGATTATCTTCATCAGCTTCTATCGAGACTGTCACTGCTGTTTTTATAAATGAAAAATTCGGGCAAAATAAACTGGGAAGGAAAGATTTGGCACTGCTATGCCAGAGGGCCGAAAATAATTTCGTAGGAGTGAATTGCGGAATAATGGACCAGTTTGCTGCCGTAATGGGCAAACAAAACCATGCTATTTTCCTTAATTGTGATAACCTTCAGTACGAGCTTGTTCCGCTTTCCATTTCAGGATATAGACTGGTCATTTCAAATACAAACAAGAAGAGGAAACTCACGGACTCCAAATATAATGAAAGGAGGAGGGAGTGTGACCAGGCAGTAGCATACCTGAACAAGATCAAACCTTTGAGAAATCTTGGTGAGCTTAATCTTGCCGGGTTTGACAAGCTCTCTGATAACATCCCTGACAAGACAGTAAGAAAAAGAGCAAGACATGTGGTCTCAGAAGATCAGAGGTGCCTGGATGCTGTTGATGCACTGAAAAAAAATGATATTATGAAATTCGGCAGCCTGATGAACGCATCCCATGATTCACTGCGGTTAGATTATGAGGTAACCGGACCGGAACTTGATACCCTGGTTGATGAAGCCAGAAAAA
>CAZOLY010000158.1:0-8019 GCA_964580815.1 uncultured Bacteroidales bacterium | reverse complement strand
CATAATCATTGACAACATAATATCTGGCCAAATCGTCATATATATCCTCAAAAACAACTTTATGTTTTCTACAGTTAACCCGGGAGCAGGTATGAAGTTTGCCTCCGGTTTCAAGGCTTAAAACAAAAATCGGGGCACCGCAAATATCACAAACTGACTTGCTTTTCAAGTTGTTTTTACAACCCGGACATAACAGCTCAACAATATCACCTTCAACCATTTCTATCTCACTGTGCTTTTCATAACACCCATAAACCGAACATAAGTGTAAAATCCCGGCATTTTCACGTGATTTAACATACAATTTGATACTCGGCTTTCCCCTTATCAATTTACTGTAATCCATTAAGGAATGATTGCAAATCGGGCATTTAACCGTTAAACTAATGGGATTTTTATCCATGTTACCAATATTTTAATACATTAAAAAATTATAATATTTCATTGATTAAAGATATCCAGGTAATTTTAGTAGTAAAAGGGAGGATAATACTGTTTTAATGCAGGAAAATATTATCAAAAAACCTTATATGTTATGGTAATAAAGAGAATTCAAAACCAGTAATTTTTTACAGGTATCCGGCCATTCAATAAATCATCAGAGTTTTACAATTTTATTTTTTATGCTATAGGAAATAAGGCTGGGTGTGCTTTTGCAATTTGTTTTAGCCAGGAGGTTTGATTTATGGCCAATGACCGTTCTCTCGCTAATCGACAGTTTTGACGCTATCTCCTCATTGTTCAGTCCCTCACAAATTAATTGCAGAATTTCCTTTTCTCTCTTTGTCAGAGTTAATTCTATATCTTTTGTGGATTTTTCGCCTGCAACCTTTCTTGTAAAAAAACTGAACAACTCGTCCGAGTAATAGTTATTTCCTTCGGCTATAGTCCTTAGAGCTCTGTCTAATACCTGCTTTGTTATATTTTTTAACAAAAATCCCTTTGCCCCGGCATCAAGCATATCCTCTATATATTGTTCATCATTAAACATTGTCAGGGCAACAATTTTTACGTGCGGCTTAATTGATAAAATTTTTCTTGTTGCCTCAATTCCATTCATTTCAGGCATTTCAATATCCATAAGTATTATATCGGCATTTTTCTTCTTTATAATTTCAATAACCTCTTTCCCATTTCCGGCTTCACCAACAAGATCGACATACTTAAGCCTGGTTAGTATTAACCTGAGGCCTTTTCTGAATATCTCATGGTCATCAGCTATAATTACCCTTATTTTACTATCCATTTTCTGTTTTTTAAAATATATTATACAACAAATTCTATCCTTACATTAATACCGTGACCTTCACTGGTCTTAATAGCAATTTCGCCATCCATCGACTGAACCCTTGTCAAAATATTGTTTATGCCGTCACCTTTTTGTTTGGTCTCGGTATATTTTAAATAATCAAAGCCCTTGCCATTATCATAATAAAAAAAGATAATATGATTGTCTTCTTCTTTTATGGAAATACCTGCCTTTGATGCATTTGCATGCTTAAGTGTATTATTTACCAGTTCATTTATTATTCTGAACAAATTTATCTCAATGTGATTGCCTAAATTCAGCTTTTGGGGACTTTTAAACTCGATGGACAACTTATGTGTTTTGTTAATCGAATTACAAAATTCATTAATCGCCGATACCAGTCCGTATTCATGTATTACCCTGGGGGTAAGGTTGTTTGAGATTGTTCTTATACCGGATAAAGCATCATCAATCAACTTGTTAATATAATCCATTGACTCTTCTTTCTCTGTTTTTGTAACATCTTCAGAAATCAATTCATTTATATAAAGTTTAATAGTAGACAACAGAGGCCCTATACCGTCATGCACATCTTTTGCAAACCGTTTTCTTTCTCTCTCTTCCGTCCTTATAATTGCATTTAATACCCTCCTTTCCGATATTTTGCGTTCAAGCTCTGCCCTCTTCCACGTATAAAAAATATCACGAAGGAGCCATATACCGATAGAAATAACGATTGATATTGAAATGCCAATCCATGCCCCCACTGATAACAGCTCCTCATAGCGTTTAAGATTAAGATATGTTGACAGGTCAATTATTCTTCTGAAGGCCATCAGTACAAAACCAATGGAGATTAAAATCCATGATAGCTTTGTCTTTGTTATTGCAATGAACCGCAAAGCAAGAAAAGCTACCATAAATTGCAAAAGAATAGATAGTATTATTGATATCTTGGGGACCATAGGATTTTATTTTAATTTCTTAAAACGAAATTACAAGATTTTATTTTAATATCATTTCACTCTGTTATATTATATGGCATAATTAGTAATTATTATTAATAATAAACAGAAACCATGCTACTAACAACAACAAATACAATTGAAAAAAAGAAAATAGTTGATTATGAGACAGTGGGGCAGAACGGAAGCATGCTAATGATCACTGCCAGCAGAAATGCTGTTATATGTGAATATTATTTCCTTTTATTTGAGTTATTCAAATATTACCTTCCCCTTAATTATCGTGCCTTTAGTATTAATAATCCTATAAAAATACAGCCCTTCAATACCTTTATGGCAGTTAAAAGTATATTCTTCAGAATCAACATTTGTATAGAATATTGCCTTTCCTGTTATATCTATAAGTTCAATTCTATACGGAAGATTTTCGGTTTTTGTCCTTATATACAGTTTTTCTGTAACCGGATTCGGGAATATATCAAAAACAGGCTGCCCGGTTATTCCTCTTTCACCTGTAATTACTAAGGGATTACCCCAGGTCTCTTCACCCTTTTTGTAGTAAACAATTTTCTTAAAATGCTCCCACGGTATTCCCGGAGTTATACACTCACTTTCGTAATACGGACCACCCAGTCCTTCAATATATGTGTAATCTGTCCAGCAATCATCAACAGAAGCTTCTTCCCAGCATGTACCTTCGCCATAAATCCATGCATAATCTGATGGTTCCGTTTTCGATGATCTTCCATTAAATGTCCCCATGTAATAAGAAAATGCAGCAAAGTTTCCCTCATCATAAATTACAGGTTCACCCGGCAGATTGTCAAATAAAGGTTTATCTGTTATTATTTCCGAAATTGTGTCAATAGAAATTATTTCAACACCATTACCCGAGTAACTATTTCTTTCTCTATTTTTAAATTCAATTGTATAGACTATTGAATCACCCTTAAATTCCTTATCCAGATA
The DNA here is from genome assembly GCA_964580815.1 of uncultured Bacteroidales bacterium. Taxonomy (GTDB): domain Bacteria; phylum Bacteroidota; class Bacteroidia; order Bacteroidales; family UBA10428. The sequence goes on along the minus strand of CAZOLY010000158.1, from coordinate 4,836 downwards.
TTTTTTAATAGAATAAATTATTCTGTAATCAGGTATTACGGGATACCAGGTGGTGCTGTCTTTATTGTAAATATGAATTTCATCACCAGGCTCAAAGTCAAATGCCTCTTTCCATGTCAGGTTTTTTATTCCCAGTTGAGGATTTGTTAATCCCACTAAATAATATTCCTGTAACTGATTATAGTAATATGATTTGCATGACTGCAAATCAGGGAACAAATAAAAGCCGGGCACGTTTATAAATCCGTTATTCTTACTCAGCTCAATTTCTTTATTATTTACAGGATGGTCTATCTGGTTGTTGTTTTTATCGTATGCCTGAAAGTGAATAATTTTCACAGAGTCGGTTACCCCCAGAAACGAATTGGTATCAACAGCTATTATTTCAGCAATAATTTTCCATGTATCAGGAAAAATAAAGCATCCCCAGCTTTCATTCAAAGCCGCATTGGCTTTTATTCTTATAGTATCATTATCCCTGTTGAAGAAAATATTATAACCATCCTCCTGTATGATAACCTTTTCTCCCAGCCAGGATGATGAATATGGAGAATAACAATAATCCTTACATTGAATATTTTTTAAAAAGTAGTAAGTTGACCCGGTACTGTCCTGCACAACTGAATCAACCCTTATGCTTGTTATACCTTAATATTCATATTCATGAGCATAAAACCCGGTTCTGTCAGGATTGACAGATACGTAATTCTGGGCTGGCAATTTTATTATTAGTAAAAAACCTAATAATATAGAGTATTTTAGCGAATTCATCGGACTTAAATTTTTTTCTTTGCCGCTAACTGTTATCCTGTAATATGTATAATAAAATTACTCTAAAACTGGTAAATTCTGTAAATAAATTTGACTTTTATTTTATTTGATTTCTTCCATATTATCAGCCTCTAATACCTGAGAAAAAAGCAACGGCTCCGCTACCCAGGTTCCTGAGGTTGTAGCCCCCTTCCTGGATAACCAGTAAGGGCTTTATCTGTCCGGCCAGCAGCTGCCCCACTATTTTAAAATCATTTATGGACAAATTAAAAGTGCCAGTAGGATCACCTTTAAGGATATCAAAGCCCAGGCTAACTATAATAACCTCAGCCTCAAATGATCTGATTATGTCAAGTGCCTTTTTTAGCGTCTTAATATATTTTTTGTCATCAGTTCCCGGTTCCAGGGGAAAATTGAAATTAAATCCGAGTCCGTCCCCCTCCCCTGTCTCATTTTCAAACCCGCTGAAATAGGGATACGAGTAATCAGGATGCCCGTGGATCGATATTGTAAGGATATCCCTTCTATTGTAAAAAATATCCTGTGTCCCGTTTCCGTGATGAAAATCGATATCAAGAATCGCAGTCCTCGTATGCCTGCTCATATATGAAGCAGCTATGGCAGCATTATTCAGATAACAAAATCCGCCATAGAATCTTCTTCCCGCATGGTGGCCGGGGGGCCTGCATACTGCATAAGCCAGCCTTGAACCGGCCAGGATTTCATCTGCTCCTGTCAGGGCAGTATCTACAGAAGATATGGCGGCTATATAAGCATTCCTGTATAGCGGGGTACCTGTATCAAGACAGTAATATCCGGCCTGGACAGGTAGTACCTTCGGCCGCCTGTCAGGTCTTCTAATAGGAAACGTATCCGGGTATACGGGACGCCCTTCTTTTATTTTAGCGCAAACCGACCGCAGATAATAGACATATTCCCTATCGTGTACTTCCAGTATCGGCTTTTCACCATGCTCCCTGGCGTTAATTATCTTAAATATATCGGTTTTTGAGACCGCATTTAATATCGCGTCTACCCTGACAGGACGTTCAAAATAACCTCTTTCCTTAACATGGTGAAGCACATGTTTATGGTTCTTTATTAACGGGTATTTACTATCAATCCTGGAAGTTCTTTTTCCATTAATTACTTCAGCACTTATTTTTTTTATAAGGGGCTCCCTGAATTTTACATATTCATAATCAAACGACTCTATAACACTCTTAAAATATTCAGGATCAATTGCCTTGGCAAAGCGGCGTGTAAGTATCATACCCAATGCACTTTTTATCTGGCTACATGTTAAGGGTTCATCACTACCAAGACTGTCATACATCAGATAAGCATTTGTTGGAGGTTTACCAACGGATGCTGCGTACTCTTCCGAAATAATTACCCTTGCCCCGTATCGTTCATAGAATTTAATTCTCTTTATACTTTCGCTGAGTTTTTCAGGGTCTGTAGTCAGAGAAGGATCATCAGGTTCCACTTCTATATATAATGATTTGGAGCCTGTCTGCCGGCAATGCTCCTGTACACTTTCATAAAGGTTCCCCCCTATTCCTGATCCTCTTGCCCCTGGCCTCGTGGCAAAGAAATCTAAAAATGATGACGAAATAGTTGGGAAATGAATAACCATGGCGAAAGCTTCGACAATTCCCATGGATTTTTCAAATATTATTAATGACGTGCTGTATCCTTCAGTTATAGGATCCTTTAATAGCAAAGGTATTTTTTCAGCATAATCAGCAATTTCAGGAAAACTACTGCGAAAAATGTCCTTAACCTGTCCTATGAGGTCCAAAGAAATTACTGAAATATTGCTTTGTATTACCCTTACCCGTATCATAGCTTAACTTATACGAAAAAATCAAAATATTAAATACCTCATTAAGTTACAATCAAATTATGTAATTTTAAAAGAATATTAAGAATGTTTTTTATGCTTTTAAACTTTTACCGGGCAGGACTGTTTTAAAAAATTGGAATATATTTGCAGATTCATTTGGACTTAAATTAAATTTTCACTACTCAATAATTGAAATTATGAAAAATTTAAATCTGTTTATTATTATTTTAGGCATTATTTTAGCAACTGCCTGTAAAACAACAAAAAAAGATGACTTAATGAATAATCCGTTAGTTCAGAAGTTTGACACTCCTTTTGAAGTTCCTCCTTTTGAAAAAATTAAGCTGGCTCATTATATGCCTGCCGTCGATTATGCTATTAGTGAGCAGGATAAAGAGATCCAGGCTATAGTTAGCAATCAGGAAAAGCCAACTTTTGCCAATACCCTTGAAGCACTTGATCGCAGTGGCGCATTATTGAAGCAGGTCAGTGCCATATTTTATAATCTTCTGTCTGCCGATACAAATGAAGAGATGCAGAAACTGGCCAAAGAGATTGCCCCTGAAATTACAAAGCATTATGATAACATACTCTTAAATCCTGAATTGTTTGCACGTATTAAGGAGGTTTATGATAACCGGGGAACCCTTGATCTTATTACGGAACAAAGCACTTTGCTTGATAAAACATATAAAGATTTCGTCAGGGGTGGTGCTAACCTTAACGAATCGGATAAAGTAACCCTGCGAAAAATTAATGAAGAATTGTCTGTGCTCACACTCAATTTTGCTGATAATGTCCTTGCCGAGATTAATAAGTTCAAATTAGTAATTGATAATGAGGAAGATCTTGCCGGATTACCTGCGGATGTCAGGGAAGCTGCTTCACAAACTGCAAAAGAAATGGGCCTAGAAGGTAAGTGGGTCTTCACGCTGCACTCACCAAGTTTTATTCCTTTTCTTCAGTATTCTGAAAAACGTGATTTGAGGGAAAAAATTTTTAAGGCCTATATCAATAAAGGGGATAATAATGATGAATATGATAATAAAAAGATTATTTCAAAAATTATCAAACTGCGTTATAAGAAAGCCCGGCTTTTAGGGTATGAAGACTATGCTGCTTATGTTCTCGAAATAAATATGGCCGAAAAACCTGAAAATGTTTATAACCTGCTTGAAAATGTAATGGAAAAGGCTCTGAAAGTTGCAAAAAAAGAAGTAAAAGATATGCAGGATATAATAGACAGGGAAGGCGGCAATTTTAAACTTCAGCCATGGGACTGGTGGTATTATTCAGAGAAAGTTAGAAAAGAAAAGTTTGATCTTGATGAAGAGGCACTAAGGCCTTATTTTAAACTTGAAAACGTGCGTGAAGGAGCTTTTGAACTCGCACATAAATTATACGGACTGCAGTTTGTTGAAAAACCGGATTTGCCTGTTTATCATAAAGACGCTACGGCATTCGAAGTGCTGGATGAGGATAGCTCGCATATAGGAATATTATATCTTGATTTTTTCCCCAGGCCCTCCAAAAAGTTTGGTGCATGGATGACCGAATACCGCCCCGAGATAAAAGTTGATGGTAAACGTATAGCACCTGTAATTTCAATAGTCTGTAATTTTACCAAACCTACAAGCGAAAAGCCTTCGCTGCTAAGCTTTGATGAGGTTTCAACCTTTTTCCATGAATTCGGACATGCCCTGCACGGCTTATTATCACAATGCATATATTATGATCTTACCGGTACCAACGTGCCAAGAGATTTTGTCGAGCTGCCATCTCAAATAATGGAAAATTTTGTACCCGAGCCCCAGGTGCTGAGCTTTTTTGCCATGCACTATAAGAATGGCGAAGTTATTCCTGATGAGCTAATAGAAAAAATCAATAAAAGTTCTTACTTCAATAAGGGATTTGAAGTTGTTGAATATGTTGCCGCCGCCCTGCTGGATATGGACTGGTTTACAATGCACGACACAACCAATATAGATGTAAATGCTTTTGAAAAACAGTCAATGCAGAAAATCGGACTTATACCCGAGATAGTGGAAAGGTACAGGAGCACTTATTTCAACCATATCTTTTCGTGGGGATACGCCGCAGGATACTATAGTTATGCATGGTCAGAGATACTGGATTCGGATGCCTACGAATCATTCAAACAAAACGGTATATTCGACAGGGCGACAGCCGAATCATTCAGAAAAAATATCCTTGAA
>CAZOLY010000157.1:0-8079 GCA_964580815.1 uncultured Bacteroidales bacterium | reverse complement strand
GACTATTTTGCCTCAACAGACGGATCCGATTATGAATTCTTATACAGAGACAGTAAATGGGGAGGGATGCAATGGCACAATGCCATGGTAAAGGAAGCTGAAGTGAGAACAAGGACCGGGTTTATTTATTACCTCGATCGGGTTGTTCCGCCTATGCCCAGCCTTGAAGAGTATCTGAGAGATAATCACGACAAGTACGGATTATATTATGACCTCATCCAGCGATTTGCCAGGTACTCCCCCAACGGCACCAACGAGCAGAATGAATTAATCTACATTAAACGGTATGTAGCTCCCATGCCTGATATTGCGAATGATGGAGGTCCGTCCGCCGGGGGCGAGCTGGCAAGGCAGGATATGTTTACTGCTTATATACCAAGGAATGAAGTATTGCAGGAATATCTCGATGAAAATGTGTACCCTTATTACAGCTCTATTGACAGCCTGCCTGAGGTTACCCTGCATTATATTGTTCAATCGTACATTGTTGATAAACTGGGGCTAAAATCAAAAATTGAAAAAGGCATTTACAATGCATTTGGTGATGTGATATACATTGATCCGGATAAAGATATTGCAGATGCCTATATGTGCAGCAATGGTGCATTATACGAAATGAACAAGGTGCTGGAACCTTATGTTTTTACAACAGTTCCCGGACCGCTGTTTTTTAACAGCAACTATACCATATTCCTGAATGCCCTGTTAATGACAGACATGATGAATTCAATCTCAACCCCTGAATTTCAGGTTTCTGTTTTTGCCCCGAGTAATCAGCAACTTGCAAATTACGGCATCCGGTATAATTCTGAAGACAATGTGATACAATTTTTAAGCCGGAGTGATTTATGGACTAATTTCAGAGAAGAAGATTTAATTGAATTTGTTGAAAATCATATCATTAAATCAAAGGTAACGGACTTTAACGGTGAAGGTTTTGTTGAAATGAGCTCGGGTCACTATGTATATTATAATAACAATGTACTGTACGGAGCAGGGAATTTTGAAGACAACGATAACACAGGATTTACGGATACAGAAGAAAATGAAATAAACGGCATGCTGTATTTTCTTGACAATGTTATAAAACCACCTGATCTTACCTCAGCTGAATTAATAGGAAATGACCCTGAATTGTCAGAGTTCTACTCTTTGCTTTCTGAATCAGGTTTGTTGAGTACAAGAGTAGACCCCTTCACATATGATACACTGCCGGTGCTTAACTTCCTGGCCGAATCGGATTACTGGACAATGTTTTTACCGGATAATTCGGCTGTTATACAGGCGCAGAACGATGGAGAAATTCCGGATGATCCGGATCTTCTGAAAGACTTTATATATAATCATTTTATAAAGGGAGATGTAATTTTTGATGATGGGAAAAAATCAGGTACTTTCTATACAAGTTTTATTGATACCATCACGGACGAGGGCACAGTATACGGGGAATTATATATATCGAATGCACCATACAATTTACAGATAACTGATCAGTCCGGACAGGTTATCAATGTTAACCACAGCGATGCCAATAATCTGATTGACGGGGGAGTGATGCATAAAATTACAAGTGTCATTAAACATGAGTAGAATATCTGTGTAAAGCATATTGAGCTTTTTTAAATAATGAATGATCAAACTATCTAATATGAAAAAGAACCTACTACTTGCTGTAACGTGTTTATTCCTGCTAATTTCTAATATAAATCTTCTGGCACAATCTGTTATCATTAATGGGCATGTTTCTGATGCATCAGACGGCGAGCCCTTGCTGTTCGTGAATGTGGTGGAAGTTGATCAGAATGGCAGGTTTGTTACCGGAGCGACCACAGACATGAACGGGAACTACATCCTCAGGGTAAGTTCCAGTCAGGCTATGGTTCAGATCTCATACATAGGATACAAAAAGCAAACCATTAATGTGGGGGGCAGATCCAGAATTGATGTTTCACTGGAACCGGAAGCCCAGAGTATTGGTGAAGTTGTTATTACAGGCGCTAAAATGGGAAGTGATGGTGTTGTACCTATCCGTGACAGGGCTACATCGATTGACAGAATTGAACTGGAAGAATTGAAGTCTTCAATGACCACAACGGTTGAAGATATGTTGCAGGGCCGGTTGGGAAATGTTGATATAACTGCTGTTTCAGGTGATCCCGGGGCAGGATTGAATATAAGGATCAGGGGCACAGCTACCCTTAATGCCCAGAACGATCCGCTCATTGTTGTTAATGGAATACCATATGATGCAAATATTGATGCTAATTTTGATTTTGGATCTGCTGATGTGGAACGTTTTGGAAACCTCATTGATGTCGCTCCCGAAGATATTGAATCCATTGAGGTTTTAAAAGATGCTGCAGCCACAGCCGTCTGGGGATCAAGGGCAGCAAACGGTGTACTGATGATCCAGACCAAACGCGGCATAAAATCAAAGCCTATATTTGAATATACCTACAAAGTAACTCAGGCAAGGGAACCCAGTGCGATCCCTATGCTCGATGGTGCCGGATATGCCCAGCTGATAACCGAATCACATTACAATTACGATCGGAACGAATTTTATAATGTACAAATTGCCTTTGACCCTGAATGGCAAGAATATTATAATTTTTCACAAAATACAAACTGGGTGGATGAAATAACACGGACAGGCTATACACAGCAACACAACTTTTCAGTCCGTGGCGGAGGTGAAAAGTCCAGGTATAACATATCCATGGGATATATGGATGAAATTGGAACCACTATTGGAAACAGGTTAAAAAAAATAAACCTCCGTACCTCCCTTGATTACGACTTATCATCCAAATTGAGATTTACAACAGATGTTTTTTATACGCGTTATGACCAGAACACAACCTACGATGTTGAAGACTGGGACTTCGACAGGCCGGATGCCGGTATATATAAAACAATAAGGACCATAGCCTATAAAAAAATGCCGAATATGTCAATTTATGAGCGGGATACGATGAATAACGTGTATGATGAATTCTTTACGCCGACAGCTACCATCCAGGGCAATGCAAATGAAATATATAATCCGGTTGCCTTTGGAACACTTGGCGTTCACCAGCGAATTAAGGACAATGCCAGGGCAATGTTTAACTTAAGGTACAAACCTTTCAGTACCCTGGAATTAAATACAAGTGTCACCCTTGATATTTTTGATCATAAAATAAACAAGTTTTTACCGTTTAAAGCTTTAGGGTACCTTTATGAAGACGATTTGACCAATAAGGCAGTGAACGACTTCAGTAAAAAAAGTTCAATTTTTTCCTTTAGCCGTGCAGTATATAAACCATATCTGGCTGACAAACATTCATTGATCTTAATGGGACAAATTGACACGGAAGAAAGTATATCACGTAACTATAATGTTCAAACCAGCAAATCGGGATCTCCTGATATGCAGGATCCTATTGGTGACAAACATCTTAACTATTTCCGTTCAGATTTGTCAGAGTTCAGGTCTCTGGGCTTTTTCCTGAATGCACATTATAAATTTATGGATAAATACATTTTTTCATTAGGTGCAAAAGCCGAAGGTAATTCCCGGTTCAGCAAGGAAGCAAGGTGGGGATTATTTCCGACTGTTACGGCTGCATGGAGGATTTCGGAAGAAGGACCCCTGAAAAATGTTAAATTTATTAATGACCTTAAAATTAGAGGCAGCTGGGGACAAAGTGGTAATTCACCGCAGGAAAATTACCTTTATTTTAACACATACGAGGCAGGTTCTGATTTTGCATACCTCTCTATTCCCGGAGTTCAGCCAAAAGGTCCCGAGCTAACAAGCTTAAAATGGGAGACTATTGAACAGTCCAATATTGGATTGTCTTTTTTCGGGCTCAAAAACAGGATGAACATTGAAATGGACTTATACATAAAAAAGACAAAGGATTTATACCTGAAGGATTATGAAATCCCGGATCATAGCGGTTACGGAACCATACACAGGAATGACGGTGAATTGACTAACAAAGGATGGGAATTTTTAATTGATTATGAAGTAATTGATCGTGAAAATTTTAAGCTTAGTTTCAATTTTAACTCTTCACGAAACAGAAACATCGTCATCCGTTTACCTGAGAACTATAGCCTGGAATATGGCAATATGCTCGATAACGGGAATTATAAAATCAGTATTGAACCGGGTAAGGCTATCGGGGGATTCTTTGGTTACCGTTATCTGGGGGTTTATCCGACAGATGAAGATGCCATTGTCATAGGAGAAGACGGACAGCCGGTATACGGACTAAATGCTACAACCCCTTTACGGATGATACATGGAGGAGGAAGCGGGTATGAATTCGAAGGCGGTGATGCACATTATGATGACATTAATTTTGACGGACAGATTAATGAACTCGATTTGGTCTACCTGGGTGATTTAAACCCCGATTTCATGGGCGGATTTGGAACCCGTATTCAATATAAAAGCCTGGTTTTAAATACCTTCTTTTACTATAAAATCGGACAGGAAATAATAAACCAGACAAGGATGGATACCGAAAAGATGTATAATCATGATAATCAAAGTCTGGCCACCGACTGGCGCTGGAGAAGGCCCGGTGATATAACAGATGTTCCCAGGGCATTGTACCAAAGAGGTTTTAACTGGATGGGCTCTGACCGTTTTGTTGAAGATGGCTCTTATGTGCGTCTTAAATCAGCATCCCTTAGCTATTATATAAGTGATAAGATTTGCGACAGGTTAAGAATTAATGAGATGAAATTTTATGTGACCGGGTACAATTTATATACATGGACACATTACAGCGGACAGGATCCCGATGTTGCGCCTCCTTCCAAACCCAATGAACTGCCAAAGGATTATAGCAGAACACCACCGAGTTTTAGAATAACATTAGGTGTTGACATTACTTTCTAATACTTACTAAATTTAAAAGCGATGAAGAATAAGGAAAAAAAAATCAGGGTCATTGTTTTAAGCTTTTTGCTTTTGATATTCATTCCTTCCTGTACAAACTGGCTGGATATTGAACCTGAAAATGATTTGATTAAAGATGAATTCTGGACAAAAACAGAAGATGTTGAAGGAGTTTTGGCAGCAATGTATGATGCTTTCAGGGAATCTTCGCTGGAATCCCTGATATGGGGTGAATTAAGGGGAGATATGATTCAATTTCGAGGAACCGCACTGGCAGATTACACACGCATAGCACAAAGTGATATTACAACCACCAATGGAAAAATTAACTGGAAAAATTATTATAAGACCATAAATCTTGCCAATACACTGATGTATTTTTCACCCCAGGTGCTGGAAAAAGATAAAACATTTACTGAAAGAATGAAACAAAGTATAGATGCAGAAGCTATCTTTTTACGTTCATTGAGCTATTATTACCTTGTGAGGTTGTGGAAAGATGTCCCTTTAGTACTTCATCCTTCAATTTCCGATACAGTTAATTTATTCCTGCCTAAAAGTACGGAACATGAAATTCTGAATCATCTTATCGAGGATCTTAAAGTGGCAAAAGACATGGCCTATACTACGGAATACATTGATGATCCGCCTTTTTATAAAGGCAGGGCGAACAAGTTTTCAATAATGGCATTAATGGCCGACATTTATTTATGGCAGGAAAAGTACCAGGAATGTATTGATTATTGTGACTCAATAATTAATTCAAACCTGTTCGATCTGGAATCCTATAATACCTGGTTTGAATTATATTATCCCGGGAATTCAATGAATGAAAGCATTTTTGAAATACAATACAACTCTGCTTATACTTCACAGCAAAATAATATTTATGATAATGTGGTGAGCATTGGAGGAGGCGGTGGTATGATGGGCACAAGGAATCTACAGAATATATATAGTATGGATGACATCCGCAAATGCAGCCCCGGCAGTATTCCTGATCCCGGGTGGAAGTACGCTGGCAGGGACCTGAGTGGCTCGGGAAGAATTGCAACAGAAAAGGATGCAAATTTTATTTACTACAGGTACGCTGAAATATTACTTTTTAAAGCTGAAGCATATGTTGAGCTTGGCGGAATTCAGACTGCAAATGATATAATAAGGGAAGTTGCACTAAGGGCCGGGGCAACATTTGAGAATAGTACTGACATAGACGAATTAAGGGATTATATCCTTGAAGAAAGGGCACGTGAATTTGCCGCTGAAGGGAAAAGATGGTTTGATATTTTACGGTATTCCAAAAGAGATAATTTTAAGCGCAAACAGTTTATTATTAATATGGTATTGGGGAATGCCGGTGTTAAGGAAAGACAGGTTCTTCAAACCAGGGTTTATGACACTATGAGTTACTATTTACCTATACCTGAGAACGAATTGATTTACAATCAGAACCTGGTTCAAAATCCGTTTTACAACAGATAATAATATAAAAAAACAATACATATGAGAAATGTAGTAATTAATAAAACAAGGCTGAAGAGAATAATATTAAGCATATTGATACTTCTTTTTGCAAATACATTTTATATGTGTGAAGAAGAGCAGCCCGTATTAAGAAAAAGTAAGTCCGAACAGCAGGTAATTACGCAATTTATACTGGACGAAAGAAATGCAGACCTGTACTCTGAATTTGGTGAAGTTATGAAGTTAACCGGATTAAGCAATTTGCTGGCTGTCCGCGGGCCCTTCACCCTGTTTCTTCCTACCAACGATGCAATGCACGAGTATTACCTGGAGAACAACGTAAACTCTTATTCAGATTTGGATTCCTTAAACCTCAGGGCATTGATTTTGAATCATCTGGTCGGACAGCGGATAATAAGTAATGACATCGGTCTCGGCACCTTGCCGGATACCAATGCACGGGGAGATTATATTGCAACTGAATTTCTGGGATCGGACATCATTATTAATAAAAAAGCTATGATAATCGACAGGGATATTTATACGGCAAACGGGGTAATTCATGCCATAAACAAGGTTCTGAATCCCATTGAAGATGATGTTTATACAGTTCTGCAAAATACTCCGGGCTATTCTATTTTTACTACCGGATTAGAAATGACAGGATTAGCAGATACACTGAAAACAATCAGGTTCCCCTATGGCCCCAGGTATGCCAGAACACGCTTTACCATATTGGCTGTTGCTGATACTTTATATCAGAATAATGGAATAAATTCCGTTGACGACCTTATTAATTATTATACCGACGAACCCGATAGCATAACCCGCCTGCAGAATGATTTTTACAGGTATATGGAGTACCACTGCCTGGGAGGCACTTATTATCTTTCACAGCTTGAAACAAAACTGTACCCGATATTATCCTATGATAATAATATTTCAGTGAATATTTCTGATGATTATAAGATTAATCTGAACAGTCAGACAGATGAGTATACTGCCTTTGTGCTGAAGGAATCAAATATCCCGGCAAAAAACGGGGTAATTCATACAGTTGATGATTTATTACCTGTAACCCTGCCTGAGCCTATGCCCATTACTTTTGAGGTAACCGATTTTTTTGATTTTAAACAAGGTGATTATTACCGCCTGCATCACTATGAGAAGTTCTCTGATGGTCAGAACACATTTGAAAAAATTAAATGGGGAGGAGACTTCTTACAATATTATTACAAAGATCATGATTCTCCTTCGACAAGTATGATTAATTACGATTGTTTGAATATGAATGGTTACTGGTGGATAGAGATAACTGTTCCGAAAATTATGAAAGGGAAGTACAGGCTCGAAGCTTATACCTTTGTTGGCACTGACTATACAGATTGCCTGGTTTATATTGATGATGTTTTACAGGATGAGCTTTTTGACATGGGGCGAGATGCAGGCAGTCCTTCTCTTACAACAATTGCTGAAGTTGACTGGGATAAAACAGAAGAGCACAAGGTAAAATTAGTTGGTATTAATGCCAGCTTATTTTTCTGGGATTATATATTATTCACTCCTTTGGATTAAAAATGTCTTTAATAAAAAATATTTCAACAACAATATTGAATATTATAAATTTTAATAATTATAAAATGACGAAAAATTATCAGGTTTTAATCTGCCTTGCTATCTGCCTTGCCTTGAATGTAATTGCTATCGGGGTATTTTCC
>CAZOLY010000156.1:0-8095 GCA_964580815.1 uncultured Bacteroidales bacterium | reverse complement strand
GAATAAGAATGAAACTATTCAGTAATTTGTATATCGTAATATTTTCAACAATAATGGTTGTTGTTGTAGCTACGTTACTTGCATCTGCATATATCCGGTTGAAGCCAAGGCAAATAAAAAATGAAGAGCTGGAGCAGATGAAAAATATCCTTACTTCTGTAAATATCAGCAGTGACACAAAAAATGCCGAACAACTATTCAATAAATATATTATTGAAAGTTATGTGATTAATATAAAAGGGGAGAAGATCAAAGATGTTGATGCCTTTTCTGTTGACATGAAAGAAGAGTTGTCAAAAATTCAGAAGATTAACGCCCTTACCGGCAATACCGGTGTTGAGGAGAAGAGTCCTTTCAGAATGTTTCTCGGCTCTATCATCAAGTTTAAAGAAAAAGACAAGGCCGCGATAGAATCTGAAAGGCTGAAGATAGAGGAAAAGCGACAGCTCCCTGTTTTCATTTGTAAAAAAGATAATAATACTTATTATATTTTCAGCATGAGAGGAAAAGGTTTGTGGGGCCCTATATGGGGATATCTCTCGCTGGAAGATGATTTTAATACTGTATATGGTACTTATTTCGGTCATGAGACTGAAACACCCGGACTGGGAGCTACCATATCCACACCAAAATTCCAGGTCAGGTTTCGCGGGAAAAAGTTATTTGAAGGTACACAATTCGTTTCTATAAAGGTTATCAAGGGAGGGGCAGATCCCAATGATTTACATGGTGTTGATGCGATATCGGGAAGTACCGTAACCAGCAAGGGAGTTGAAAATATGCTGGATGACTGCCTCTCAGGGTACGAAATTTTTATTAATAAACAAAAAAAGTGATTATGAACGACAAGGAACCTTTATTTTCGGTTAAGAACATGAAACTGCTTAAAGGGCCTTTAGGCAAGGACAATCCAATAACAGTCCAGGTACTCGGTATTTGTTCAGCACTGGCAGTTACCGTCAGCCTTAAACCTTCGGTTGTTATGGCCCTGGCAGTGATGGCTGTGCTGGCGATTTCAAATGTTGTTATCTCCGCATTAAGGAAGTCCATACCTCCGAGGATAAGAATTATTGTACAGCTGACAGTAGTTGCCGCGCTGGTAATTTTGGTAGACCTTATACTGAAGGCATATGCTTATGATGTGAGCCGGCAGCTATCGGTTTTTGTCGGGTTGATAATTACTAATTGCATAATTATGGGGAGGCTTGAAGCTTTTGCTATGGCCAATAAGCCATGGCAGTCCTTTCTTGATGGAGTTGGCAATGCTGCGGGATATGGGATTATACTTATAATTGTCGCTTTTTTCAGGGAGTTACTGGGTTCAGGCACAATCTGGGAGTATCCCGTGCTTGAGAAACTTGGTATTTATAATACAGGATACCTGAATAACGGACTGATGATACTGCCCCCTATGGCGCTGATTACGGTTGGAATAATAATATGGGTGCAGAGAAGTAAAAACAGGGATTTAATAGAAACAAATTAACCACCGCTTATGGAGAACATCGTAAACATATTTGTAAAGTCTGTCTTTATTGACAATATGATTTTCGCATATTTTCTGGGTATGTGCTCATACCTGGCGGTATCGAAAACAGTCAAAACTTCTGTTGGCTTAGGGATAGCGGTGATATTTGTCCTTGGCATCACTGTCCCTATAAACTACCTTATAGAAAATTATATACTCAAAGAGGGTGCTTTGGTTTGGATCAGCAAGAGCTTAATTGATGTCGATCTAAGTTTCCTGACATTTATAATGTATATCGCGGTCATTGCATCGATGGTACAGCTTGTTGAGATGATTATTGAAAAGTTTTCTCCCACTTTGTATAATAACCTTGGTATATTTTTACCTCTTATAGCTGTAAACTGTGCAATTCTTGGAGGTTCCCTGTTTATGCAGCAGCGTGAATATAACTCTATACTCGAAGCCACATCATTCGGATTGGGGTCGGGGGTTGGCTGGTTTTTAGCTATTGTTGGAATTGCTGCCATACGTGAGAAGATTAGATATTCAAATGTGCCTGATCCTCTTAAAGGCCTGGGCATCACATTTATTATAACCGGATTGATGGGTATAGCTTTTATGAGCTTTATGGGGATCAAGCTCTAATAATTTTTTATAACATATAAAATGGTATTTCTGATTTCACAGGTCGGTGTTATTCTTATTAGTATAGGTATATTTCAGGTTATTATTTTAGTCCTGATAACAGGACTGCTTTACGCACGCAAAAAATTAACACCCCAGGGTGAAGTAGTTATAACCATAAATGATGAAGATTATAAGGCTCCTCCGGGCTCATCGCTGTTAACTACGTTGTCAAATCAGGGGATATTCCTGCCTTCAGCATGCGGGGGAGGGGGGACTTGCGGAGTCTGCAAGTGCCAGGTTTTGGAGGGTGCAGGTTCAATACTGGCCACAGAAACCGGTTTTTTTACCCGTAAAGAGCAGAATGATCACTGGAGGTTGAGCTGTCAGGTTAAGGTCAGGCAGGATTTAAAAATTAAGATAGCTGAAGAGATACTGGGCATAAGGAAGTGGGATTGTACGGTGGTCTCAAATAAAAATGTTGCCACATTCATTAAGGAATTAGTATTAAAATTACCTTCAGAAGAAGCTTTAAATTTTCGATCAGGGGCTTATATTCAGATAGACATCCCCCGGTTTAAAATGAATTTCAGGGATATTGATGTAAAGGATGAATTCAGGGATGAGTGGGATTTGTATAACATGTGGAGCCTGAAGGCAGTAAATTCCGAAGAAACTTTCAGGGCTTACTCAATGGCAAATTATCCGGCAGAAGGGAATATTATAAAGCTTAATATCAGGATTGCCACTCCCCCCTGGGATAGCAGCAGGAATATATTTAAAAATGTGCCTCCCGGCATCTGTTCTTCCTATTTATTTTCCAGGAGAGCCGGTGACAAGGTAACAGTCTCGGGTCCTTACGGTGATTTTTTTATCAGGGATACAGACTGTGAAATGCTTTATATCGGGGGTGGAGCCGGAATGGCACCCCTGAGGTCGCAACTTATGCACCTGTTCTATACGGAGCAGACAAAAAGGAAAGTAAGTTACTGGTATGGGGCAAGATCGAAACGTGAAATTTTTTATGAAAGAGAATTTAAAAAAATGGAAAGGCAGTTTCCGAATTTTAAGTTCCATATCGCCCTGTCAGAGCCAAAGGAAGAGGATAAGTGGAAGGGCTATACCGGGTTTATCCACCAGGTAATACTTGACGAGTACCTTAGTAAACTGGAAGAGCCCGAAGAGATTGAATATTATCTTTGCGGCCCCCCTTTAATGAATGAAGCAGTTCAAAAAATGCTGTACGACCTCGGTGTACCCGATAAGATGCTTGCATATGACGATTTTGGAATATAGCAACCGGACTCTTAATAACAATCATGATAACATATTACAAATATTGCGGGTTGGTTCAGTAATTATAAAATTTTAAATGAATGAAAAAGAATATTAAAAATATTGCTACTATAATTATAATAAATGCAGTTATATTAATATTAGCGGGCAGCGGATGTTCCAGGGGAGTATATATAAAGCTGGCAGGCTTCACACAGGGAACCTCCTATCATATTACCTATGAAAGCAGGGATAGCATAAACCTGCAAAACGAAATAGATTCATTATTATCTGATTTTGACAATACATTTTCAACCTATATACCCGGATCAATCATTTCACAAATAAACAGAAACGAAGCCGGTGTTAACGTTAATGACCATTTTATTAAGGTCTTCAACAAGGCTTATGAGGTATTTAAAGCTACTGACGGCGCCTTTGATATCACTGTGGCACCTATTGTCAATGCATGGGGATTTGGCTTTACTGAAAGAGCTGATGTTGACAGTGCAATGATTGACAGCCTTCTGCAATATGTAGGTATGGAAAAGGTGATGATTGAGGACAGGAAAATCATCAAGAAATACAAAGAGATGATGCTTGACTGTAATGCCATAGCCCAGGGTTATTCCGTTGATGTTGCAGCTGACTTTCTGGATAAAAAGGGAATACGAAACTACCTGGTAGAAATAGGCGGTGAAATAAGGACAAGGGGTGTCAACGCAGAAGGAAATTTATGGCGGATTGGCATTGATAAGCCTTCGGAGAGAAATATAATACCGGGAACCTATTTGCAGGCAATAGTGGAGCTTCGGAACCGCTCTCTTGCAACTTCCGGAAATTACCGCAAGTTCTATGAAATGAACGGCATAAAGTATGCTCATTCAATTGATCCGAAAACAGGGTATCCGGTTTTTAAAAAGCTGTTAAGTGTTACGGTTTTAGCAGAAGACTGTATGACAGCAGACGCATATGCCACAGCATTAATGGTAATGGGACTGGATGAGGCGAGGGATTTCCTGCCCAGGCATAAGGAACTGGAAGCTTACCTGGTATTCAGCGACGACAAAGGGAATTATGTGACTTACATTACCCCGGGGTTGAAGAGTTATATACATGAGAAGTAATATTTGAACCAGTGTATGTTCATGTCAGTATTTCTATACTTTGCCGTTATGACAATTATCAATGCTGCCGCACCCGCATGCGTATCCTTCCCCTTTCGCTGCACAATAAGAAGATGTATTTTTGTTTTTATTCCTTGTTAGCAGGTTATTAAGAACAAGGCTCAGTACTATGAGCGCCAGAAATATTATCGTTATTATAAAAATTACTATAAATTTCATAAGTTAATTCCCCATAATAACCATCACTTCATTATAATCTTTCATTTTGCTGACAGGTATAAGATTAGACTGAATTTCCTCGCCGTTAAGTATTATTTTAGTGACACCTTTTTGTATTTTATTTTCATTGGTCACGGTAATATCAAACTGTTTTTTCCTGAACGTTCTTTTAACAGTAAATTTTTTCCAGTCAGAGGGCACACAGGGGTCGATCCTCAGTCCGTCATATTCAGGTCTTATTCCCAGTATATAGTGGGTTATAGCATGATATGTCCATGTAGCTGAGCCGCTTAACCAAGGTATTCTTGAAGCGCCGTGTTTAGGGCTGTACTTTGCGTGTGTTGACTGGCATACGACATAGGGCTCTATTTCCCTTATTTCAGCCTTTGTATTGAAGGCTGCCGGAAGATATGCTCTCAGGTACCTGTATGCCTGGTTGCCATTGCCCATCATAGCTTCAGCCATTACTGTCCATCCCTGTGTATGGATAAATATGCCCCCATTTTCTTTCAGTCCGGGATTAAACAACTGGGAGCGTATAATGTTGTAATCGGAATTTGTATAGGGAGGGTCGCAGAGTGCCAGTCCGTATTCGGTGAAAAGCTTGTCTTTCACATTTTTCATAATTGTTTGTGCCTGCTTTCGTGTTGCAGCGCCGCTGATTACTGCCCATGTCTGGGGATTAAGGAATATCTGCCCTTCAGGCACATCTTTGGAACCGAATTTTAATCCGTCGACCCTGTATCCTCTGATAAACCATCCGCCATCCCATGCATTTTCCTGAATGTTTTTATCCAGCTCTTTGAGCAGCGGGCTTGCCCACAGCTCCTCTGCATTATTATTTAATATCCGGGCCACTTCAATGTAAACTGTCAGTGCCAGCCGCAACTGCATTGCCACAAATACGGTTTCTCCGTTATATCCGAACCTGAGGCAGTCATTCCAGTCTGCAAACAATCCGAAGGGCAGTCCGTGCCTGCCCCTGCGCTGAATGTTAAACTCTATTGCCCTTTTCATATGTCCGAAGACCGTATCTTCACCCTTATCGGCATAAGGGAGGACCTTACTGTAAAAATCAATGTCACCTGTTTCCTTAACATAGGCAGGTATGGCATTAAAGAGCCACATGCAGTCATCAGACCTGTACAGTTCTTCAGCCGGAGCTTTTTCTTTTCCCGGGCTATGGGAGAATGGTTGTATGACGAGCATGGCCCCCCCTGAAGATACCTGACCGGTAATCATCAGTTCGAGGCGTTCTTTTGCTTCTTCGGGTATTGAATGGAATACGCCCAGCAGATCCTGGACGGTATCGCGATACCCCAGTCCGTCCCGGTCAATACCCGTATAAATGAGGCTTGCTGCCCTTGACCAGGCGTAGGTGATCAGGCAGTTATAGACACCCCATGTGTTTATAGTGCTGTTAAGCTCTTCATCAGGCGTTTGTGCACTTATGCCCTGCATAAGCTTATGCCAGTGTCTTTTCAACCTTTCAAGCTCCTTACCTGCATTTGAGATATTGTCAAATTCTTTCACTGCCTTCTTCCCTTCATTTTCAGCTTTACCAACGCCCATAATAACAAGAAACTCTTTTGTTTCTCCCGGCTCCAGGGTAATATCGGACTGAAGCACAGCGCACGGGTTATCGCCATATGCCAGTGAATTGTTGCATCTTCCTTTTTCGACCACAAGAGGATTTGCATATGTACGGTATGGCCCGAGAAATACTTCCCTGTCAGTATCGTATCCTGAAACCTTCGCTCCGACTAAAGCCTGGAAGGTATGCCTGCCCTGGTCCTTTTCCATAAAATTGTCAGGCATCGCGGGTATATTAATATTGGTGCCATGATCAATAATATTATCAACTACCTTCATAATTGTTATGTATTGTACATACTGGATATTTAAAAGGTCATCTATTGCACTCCAGTTGCCCGCCAGCTCTGCATATGTAAAAACTCTCAGATGCCTCTTTTTACTGGTGTTATTCATGAGCCTGACCTTCCATATCTCAAACAGTTTACCCAGGGGAACAAAATATGTTGTTTCACTTATAATACCTGAATATTCTGAGTTGATAACAGTATATGCGGTACCATGCCTGCATTCGGACTTGTATTTGTCAAGGGGCTTTCCGACAGGCTGCCATGAAGCGGACCAGAAATCCCCGGAGTTAGTATCATGAAGGTAAAGGTAGCGCCCCGGCTGGTCCATGGGAACAGAGTTGAATCTCATCCTCATAAAGCGGCCCATACCGCCTGACCTGTAAAAGCTATATCCTCCGGCATTATTGGTAATAATTGCACCGTACTCCGTTGATCCCAGGTAGTTGCTCCACGATTTTGGTGTATCCGGACTGGTAATTACATATTCTTTATTTTGATCATCAAAATAACCGTACTGCATAGTGATAATTATTGTTGGAGTCCAAATATAAATAACTATTATTAGAATTGAATAAAAAACAGTAAAGAAAAAAGGTGCCCCTGATGCGGGACACCTTTTCCCATGATGCTTATAAGTTGCTAATCCGATTAATTACATAATTATTAACCGGCCTGAATATATCATTTTAACTGCTGATATCTTTATTGAATAGACACCGGATGTGATATCTGAAATATCCAGGATTAACTGTCCGCTTAAGGGAACGTCAAACATTTTAACCAGGCGCCCGCTTATATCCAGTATGGAAACGGCAGCAGTACCCTGGCTGTAATCTCCGGGTATATTGATATATAGTGTTCCGGTGGCCGGATTGGGATATACAGCCGGTTTATTTACCGCGGTATTTGCCAGTCCGTCTACTTCAGGTTCGATATATATATCATCTCCACCGACTGTGAAAGCATACCATTCTTCTGCTATATCGAGGGTATAAGTTACACCTGGCGTAAGTTCATCAGTTGTTACAGAGTAAGTATTGCCTCCGTCAGGTGTTGTTGCTGCGGTGACATTTCCGCCGTTGTCGAGCATAAAATTGAAATCGTCGAGTCCGTCCAGGGGCGGAGCGAGTGCCACTGTAAAATCTGATGGGCTGACATCTGAGACTGTTGCAACAACATCAATAAGCTGCCTTTCTATGGCACCTATATCACATCCCTGGTTAACAGGCCTGCCGTTGCCTACCTGGTCAATAGTTACCGGTTCACCAAGGACATTCAACAGCGATGCTGCATCCAGCAGGGGACTCCCTATCTGGGGTACCCTGTACATATGCCAGTCACCTTCGAGCTCACCCAGCATAGGATCGATAATCTCATTAAGTTTTGTTGCTCCTCCATTGGCTGCAGTCGTATTTGCGGTGTCACCGAAGATATCGCCCATAGTATTATTCCTGAATTCGTAGTTTCCCAGGTTATCTATCAGGTTATATCCGCCGGAA
>CAZOLY010000155.1:0-8178 GCA_964580815.1 uncultured Bacteroidales bacterium | reverse complement strand
TGTATAACAACTTTAATTATTTTGCCATTGCCATAGATGATAAATACCAGGGAAGGATTAAAATGGGCAATAAAACAAAATATAAGATAGCAGAAAATCTTAAGGACACCATACATAAGCTTCTTATATGCAAAGCCACTGAAGCACAAATCGGTTATGTTGAGTTCCTGGGAATACTGTGCAACAATATTCTGCCATCTGAAAAAAGTAATACACGTAAAATTGAGTTTATCGGAAATTCTATTACATGTGGTATGGGTTTGGATATTTCCGGTATACCATGCGATTCGGGTGAGTGGTTTGACCAGCATAATGCATACCTGGCCTATGGACCACTTGTTGCACGCCAGCTGAATGCAGACTGGCTTTTAAGCTCCGTTTCAGGCATTGGCATTACCAGGTCATGGAACAAGCCCGGACCAACAATGCCCCAGGTTTACGAGGATACCTATCTTAGTACGGATTCCTCCTCTTTATGGGACAGATGCGAATATACGCCCGACCTGGTATCTATATGCCTTGGTCAGAATGATTTCTCCAAAGGTGACAGTTCATATGACAGGCCTCCACTTGATTCAGCCAGGTTCGTCAATGAATACATCCGCTTTGCAGGGCATATAAGGGATCAATATCCCTATGCGCAAATATGCTGCCTTACAAGTCCCATGTTAGACGAAAAGGAGAGTGCAACCATGAGTAACTACCTGTCGGCAGTAATAACATATATGAAAGAGGTGAAGGATGAAAAAATGATCCATATGTTTTGTTTCTCCCGTTCTTACGTAAGTGGATGCAAATACCATCCTGGCAGGGAAGACCATGAAAAGATGGCAGCAGAGCTGCTGCCTTTTTATAAACAGATAATGAACTGGCAGTAAATATTATTAATACTAAAGACATGATACCTACACGCCTGAAAGCTTTTGAATTACTAAAAAAATATAATCATTCCGAAAGTCTGATTAAACATGCACAGGCAGTAGAAGCTGTGATGCGCCATTTTGCTGAACTTTACGGTGAAGACCCTGAAAAATGGGGAATTATAGGTCTGGTTCATGACCTTGATTATGAAAAATATGCTGACCAGCACTGCAAAATGACAAAAGAAATCCTCGAGGATGAAGGCTGGCCTCAGGATTATATAAGATCGGTGCTGTCCCACGCATGGGGAATTTGTTCAGATGTCGAACCCGTGCATCCCATGGAAAAGGTACTATATACTATTGATGAACTAACCGGACTAATAGTCGCATGCGTTCTTGTCAGGCCCTCGAAAAGTATAATGGATTTACAGCTCAAATCGGTAAAGAAAAAATGGAATGTAAAACATTTTGCTGCAGGAGCCAACCGGGAAGTTATTGAAAAAGGTGCACAGATGCTTGAAAAAGACCTTGACTATATTATTCAGGAAACTATAGAAGGTATGCAAAAAGTTGCTGAACACCTCGGACTAAAGGGTAATGTGACTGATCCGGGTTCTTAAAAAAATCTGTTGCAGTAAAGCAACTTTTTATAATCCAATAGCATCTAATATCAAGATACTTATCAACCAACAGGTATTTTACTTGTTTGTCCGGGTTAAGAGCATATCTTGGCCCGGACTTTTTATTATAAATCTTTATGATCCATCATATAGTTATAAAACCCGACAAGGTTGTCTTTATCTTCTCCATTCATCCATTTCATGGCACTTCGGGGATGCTGGTTCATTGCTCCTGTTATTAGATAAGGAATATGGTAACCCCATTGAATTTCTTTCTGCATTGGGATCAATTGCTTTTGTATTATATCATAAATCGGGCGAAGATTAAACTTGGGATTTTTTAAAAAAGAAAGGAGCACTTCAAGCGGACAGTTGCCGGCACCCCTGCCAATGCCTAACAAAGTGGCGTCCAGCATATTACATCCATGTATGATCCCGGTAACAGTGTTGGAGAATGCCAGCTGCATATTATTATGCATATGAATACCTATGGTTTTTTTTGGCAGTGCTGCCTTATACTTATTTACCAGCAGTTCAATCTGCTCACAGTACATGGAGCCAAAGCTATCAACAAGATAAAACACCGGCACTTTTGATTTGGCCACATCCTCAAGGGCTTCGTTTAAATCTCTCTCCATCACAGTAGACACGGCCATAAGATTTATTGTCACTTCATATCCTTTGTCCATGCAATGCTCGGCCAGAAATATGGCTTTATCCATCTGATGGACATAACATGCAACCCTGATCATGTCCAGGATACTCTCCTTCTTGGGCTTTATATCATCATGTTCAATCCTTCCGATATCTGCCATTGCTGAGATTTTTAAACTTGTTTTGTTTTCGCCGGCTATCTTTCTGATATCCTCTTCATCACAAAATCTCCAGGGCCCCACTTCTTTACGTGAAAAAGCCTTCTCATTACTTATATATCCTATCTCCATATAATCAATACCTGATGTGACACATGCTGTATATACATCTTTCACAAATTTATCAGAGAAATGCCAGTTATTCATTAATCCGCCATCTCTGACAGTGCAGTCCAATACCTTAATTTCTTTTCTATACATATGGTTTACAATTAATAATTTTATCTGTTAATATTTCTCTTGGCAATTTCCATTTCTTTATTAATAAAATGATCAATAAGATTCTTATAAATATTCTCTATTAAATCGGGATTTAGTCCGTTTTCAACTGCAAGTTTTCTTCTGTTTTCTATTACCTCATCATACCTGTCTTTAGCGACAATACTATCCACGTCCTTATTTTTGAACTTTACTATTTCCTTGATATAGACAAACCGCTTTCCTATTAGCCTGATTATTTCTTTATCAATATTATCAATAGCTTCTCTTATCTCTTCAATATTTTCGCATTCTTCAGGTTGCTTCATTACTAACTATTTATGTATATAATTAATAAGCCTGCAAATATAAAAAAACTTGCTTAAACATACGAATAATATGCATATTCTTGCAAAATTTAATTTTTATAAAAAATCTTTGTATCAGCAGTGAATTGTTAAATTTCATAATTTAAATATTAACTATTGTTCACCACAGCAAGAGATTCAGAAAAAATATTAATAATTAAAAGAGTTAAAAAAAAAATAAAATTTTATTGAAAATTTATGTTTCAATCATGTTTTTTGAAAATATTTTTTACATACATTTAACCCAGAATTATTTTCTTCGTATTATCAGAATAAAATATGTAAATTTATATACGAGTATGTTGGTTTATTGATTTTAATACAGTGGTAAAGAAAAAATTAATAAAAAAGTATGAGCAGCTGCCTGAAGATATTGTTGAACAGGTAAAGGAAAAATATCCTGATGGATTTGAAGATAGTCTGATTACTTTTGAAAACTCAAAAGGAGAAATTGAACTTGCATTACCCTTTGAAACAGATGACACTTACTATCTGATAAAAATGCCCAAAAATAATAAGGCAGAGGAAGAAGAAGAGGAAGATTTTGAAAACGCCTCTATGGATGAATTTGACAACTTTGAAAATCTTGAGATTACCGACGATGTCTCGGACGAAGAAGAATAAACTCACCGGTGTAGTAACCCCAAAAGAGCTTTATAAACAAATTAATTTACTTTTTATAGTGTTATTCCTGGGAATTATTATATTATTCGGGGCATCAGTATTTATAAAAATTACTGGCGATATTAAACTTGCAATCAGCAACCAGGAGGAAACAGGTAAAATATTCAGGACATTGTTGGGAGCTTTCATTTTAATCCTGTTTCCTTTAAGTCATCTTTTGCATAAAAGGAAAATTGAAAAACTGGATAAAAGCCTGGAATTATCGGAAAAACTTTCATATTACAAGAGTTCGCTGCTTGTTAAACTAATATTAATTGAATATTTGTGCGTCTTTAATATAATAACCTTTTTCTTCTTCGGCGATCCTTACCTGTTAATTCCTGCATCCTTTTTATTGCTGGTCTTTTTAATGAACAGGCCTACTATTGAAAGAATAAGCAGCCAGCTAAATATATCAATTGAAGAAAGGGAGGATATGCTGATGTAATTCTTAAAGCTCCTCAGCCAGCGCTGTGAATAGCTTTATAAGCTTCAGCTCCGCTCTGCCCGCAGTCTCAATGATATCTTTTATGTGAGCAGGTTTTAAATCATCGGGATCACATTCATCTGTGAGAACTGAAATTCCTGCACAGGGCAGATTCATGTGATTGGCAACTATCACTTCAGGCACGGTGGACATTCCGACAGCATCAGCAATAGTCCTGAGAAAACGGTATTCAGCTCGTGTCTCAAGGTTAGGTCCTGTTACCGCAACATACACTCCTTTATTCAGTTCTATATTTTCACGTCTCGCTATTGCTTCCAGCTTATCATTTAACATTTTTGAATATGGCTGGCTCATATCAGGAAATCTCGGCCCCCATTCGTCATAATTTGTTCCCCTTAAGGGATTACCAGGCAGAAAATTTATATGATCATCAATCAGCATCAGGGATCCTTTCCTGAAATTAAGATTCATAGCCCCTGCAGCATTAGAAAGAAGCAAATATTTGACCCCCAGCAATTTCATTACTTTTACGGGAAAAGTTATTTCCTGCAGGCTATAACCTTCATAGTAATGAAACCTCCCCTGCATAGCTATCACTGGTTTGCCTTTAAGTTTGCCGTAAATGAGTTTACCGGAATGGCACTCTACGGTAGCAACAGGAAAATTCGGAATATCGGCATATTCTATTATTTTATCTATTTTAATTTCATCAACCAGCTTCCCCAGTCCGGTCCCCAGAATTATGCCAATATAGGGTGAAGAAAATCCTTTCTTTATAAGGAAATTGACGGTGTGTTTTACTTTTTCCAGCATCTATTATGGGTTTATAAAATTTCCGATTTTGGGCAGCCAGCTAAAGGGCTTATAAATGATTACCGGTGTACTGTTCCATGGTATTTTATCATATTTTTTTAAAAAACTTATTATCCCTTGTTTACCTTCAAAGTCTGCAGCATACCAGTGAAATATCTGGGGTACCATCACTATATTTTCTTCTTCATAGAAATTTATCCGCGCGTCCATGTACAATTTAGTTGTCAGCTCGAGCTGACGGTTTATCTCAACACTATTATAAATTCTCACAGGAGGACTGCTCTTGCTTCCATAATTTATTGCAAAGTGAACGCGTGCATCAAAATTTTGAGTCCTGAATTTCTTCTCAAACTGGCTTGTACATAATTTTGATAAATAGCCTTTTGCCCACCATACCTTTGAATGTCGTAATAATCCGTGAATTACGCCATTAAGGCTCAATTTATAGCCCCCCACGATAAATCTTTTTTTGCCAAATAATAAATACCTGTGTTGCTGACTGTCCAGCAGGCGGGGGTTTGATTTCAGGAAAGTAATAGTGAAAGCATTATAAATATTTATCCAGAATGCTCTTCTTTTTTCATCATTTGATAATTCCGATAATAATTCCACCGGATTTATCTGTTCCAGATTCTTTATCACCCCTTTACAGTCTTCCCCGCGCCTCAGTTGAGATAAAAAATCTATGGATAGTTGCTCAATCTGCATATGATTTTTTATTATTTAAACTCCTTTTCATCAATCAGCTCGCCCCGCTCATTAAAATAGCTCCAATTACCGTACTTATTATTATCTTTATACCGCCCCCTTATTTTTAATGTCCCGTTCTCAAAATACTCCTTAAAGTTACCATGTTTTAATCCGTTTTTCAACCCTACTGTTAATTTTAACTGCCCGTTTTCAAAATATTCATCATGCCTGCCGGCATCCAAATCGGTAATTACTATCTCAGATTCTATGATTAATCCTGAAGAATCGGCCTTCTGAACAGATACTAATGTATCAGCCGCCAGTGGCAACATTGCTCCAATATCATACTTTACCGGTTTAAATTCCTCTGCTTTCCCATAATATTGAGCAGCAAGCTCAAGCTTAAGAAGATCATCCGCATTATTCACCTGAAATCCAATCTGTGGAAAGGCATTAAAATACTCTTTATTTTTTTGAAGGCTCAGCCATGTTTGCGAACCCACAAATTCCTTAAGATTACTAAGAAACAAGGGAGTTTGAATATACAAGAACACACTTGATTTATTTGAAAAATTCCTGGAAAAATTATAAAATTCAACAGAATTTGCCAGGGTATTACCCGATTCATAATCATCGATAATACTCTTTAATGTCTGCGGATGATTGCTGAATATGACGTATCTGTCAATAATGGTATAATATGGCTTTTCTAATCTCTCCAGCAGTTTCCCCAATATCATCTTAAAGAATCCGGGTATATGAAGATAATTGATGGTATAACCATTATAGCTCACTTCCTTAAATTTGACCGGTGTATTCTTCCTGACCTGCGTATTTATATAATCCAGGTTCTTTTCGGCCATATTCCTGCTTTTAGCTTTAAATACCACGGCAAATTCATTTTCTTTTCCCAGGTTTGAAGGCTGGATTTGAATCATTGCTATTTCATCATCTATCCAGTTAAAAAAATTTTCCCTGATATTAATTTTCAGGCGCTTCTCAATTTTTTGAACTGCACTTTGGTATTCCTTGGTAACGTCATCTCCCAACGAGCTTTCAAGATTTTCATAGAAGGTAGCCATATCATCAAAACCGATGCAAATGTATGAAGCTGCGCGCTTGGGAGTCACATTAAGTATGTTTTTCGAACCCTTCCCCGAATTTAAAATAGCCAGGAAATATGAGCTAACGGTGTCATTGACAGTAGTAAAACCTGAAAGTTTTATAAGTGCATCCTCATCAATATCGAATGAAATACCTGAATAATAGAGGCTTCCTGATAAAGAAGAAATAAATTCATTCGTTTTACCCAGCATGTTTTCAATATAATTGACGAAATACTTGTAATTGATATAAATATTGAATAATCCTTTCCCCGATATCTTTTTTGCGACCTGTATATAGTTCAAATCACGGCCGATAATTAATTCCTCCATCTGGTCGATAGAAGAAACCAGGAGAAGAGGATTCTTTGAAAATATAAGCTGATTCTTAACCAGGGAGAAATAGTATATCTCACCTGATTCTTTATCAAAAAGCTCATAAATCTGCAATCCTTTGTGTTCTGTTTGAGTTAGTTTGAAATCATCACCCAGAATTTTTTGCATATATTTATTAACATCTTTGAACTTTGAAATTTTTTTCAAATCAACTATATACAGAAAATCATACTTATTGTGGTATGGATGTGCCGATATCAGGACCTTTCTTGATCCGAACAATTTGAAAAGTACCCTCTTTGAACTGACTAACGAATCGAGGCTTCTTATATTTGTATCAAGCTGTGCCAAAAAATCATTGGTACGCAGGCTATTCCATGCCTTGCTGTGCACAATATTTTCCCATGCCTTGAAGGGCCGGTCTGTTTCAATTATAAATGCTGCATTTTCAGGGACCAGGTAAACTGACTGGTAACTGGTTGACGGTTCAATTAAGAATATGTAGCCGGCAATAACAATACCTGCTATTAATACCAGCAGAAATAATCCTTTAAAAAATTTCTTCATTTTTAACTGGCTTTTATTTGCCCTAAATTATTGAATTTAACAACTCCTGAAATAATGATTTATTAACATCCCGCGACAATAAGGCTGAGAGGGGATAAAAAAGTTATAGCGGACAGGTATATTAAAACTAGCTTGTATAATCTTTATAAATCCTGGTTATCCCGTCTTCCAGTTCAATCTTTGCAGTCCATCCCAGTTTATTAATTTTCTTAACACTTAACAACTTCTGGAAAGTACCATCAGGTTTTGAATTATCCCATTCTATTAATCCGTCAAATCCAACAATCCTTTTAACCATAAGGGCCAGTTCTTTTATGGTAAGGTCTTTTCCGGTACCTATATTAATATGCCTGTTTCTAATCTCAAACCTGACATCACGTGAAGTAATCTCATCTTCTTTAATTTTCACCAGATCTTTAAAATCCACTTTCTCCATAAGAAAGACACAGGCATCAGCCATATCATCGGAGTGCATCAATTCCCTTCTTGGTGCTCCCGTGCCCCATAGCTTTATGGTAACCGGCGTATCTGATGAGCTATGCCTGAAAATACCATATTTTTCAAGCTTTTCGCTTATCTCAACCTCCGGTGATTTTCCATTAACACCTTCAATAGGATATTTATTCAAATCACTCCT
>CAZOLY010000154.1:0-8179 GCA_964580815.1 uncultured Bacteroidales bacterium | reverse complement strand
ATGTTGAAATTGTAAAAAAATCAGCTGATTTGCTGCTAAATATCATTGATGATATTCTGGATTTTTCAAAGATCGAATCAGGTAAAATGCAGCTGGAAGAGATCCCCTTTAAATTAAGGGAAGAAATAAAACTGTCATTAGACTTGTTCCGCCCGATAATAAACGAGAAAAAGCTGAAACTGACAGTTGATATAAATCCCGACATCCCTGAAAACGTTATAGGCGATTCCTTCAGGCTGCGGCAGGTTTTATCGAATCTTATAAGCAATGCAGTGAAGTTTACACATGAAGGAGAAATTGCCGTTGGCGTGAAACTTGAAGAAGAGTATTCCGGAAATCTGACATTATTATTTTATGTTGAAGATACGGGTGTTGGCATACCTGAGAAGAAAATCGAAAGTATATTCAGTTCCTTTACACAGGCAGATGATTCAACGTCAAGAAAATACGGAGGGACAGGTTTGGGAACAACCATTTCCAAGCAGCTTGTTAATCTTATGCACGGAGAAATCTGGGTAGAAAGTCCGTCCGGTATCTCGACCAGCAAAAAGTATCCGGGTTCAAAATTTTCATTTACAATTGAAGTATTCTCAAATGAGAAGCTGGACAAGAATTTAAATTTTGATAATATCACAGATTTCAGTCAGGTTAATGCCCTGGTTCTTACAGGCAATATTGAAAGCAAAATAAGGCTTGTCTATTTCTTTAAGCAAATCGGATTAAAATATGAAGCATTTAATTTCCAGGTCGATAAACTAAAGGATCTGAATAATAAGTTGAAAGAAAAAGGGAAGGATTTCAAACTAATATTTATTATGGATGAACCAAATTACAAGGGATTTGATATTGCTCATAAATTAAAGGAAACCCCGGTATCAGATTCATATATAATCTTTATAATAAGCTCTAATCATAAACCCGATAATTATATACAGGCAAAACGTGAAGGAGTTGATTACTATTTGATACAGCCTTTTGAGCATGAAGATTTATCAGGCTATCTGCATGACATTTTCCCAAACGTTAAAGTAATAACCGGGGAAGAGGCAAAAAAGATAAGAACTGATTTATCCATACTGGTAGCTGAAGATAATATTATTAATCAGAAAGTGGCAGAAACGATATTCAATAATCTTGGTATGAAAATTGACATTGCCTGTGACGGAAAGGAAACAGTTGAAAAATTCAGCAGCAAGAAATATGATATCATATTTATGGACCTGGTTATGCCAAATAAAGATGGGATTCAGGCTACGGTTGATATCCGCGGGACGGGGAGCCAGGTTCCTATAATAGCCATGACAGCTACTGCCAGCAAGCAAACCCAGGCCCATGCAATAGCCTCAGGCATGAATGATTATATTATAAAACCGGTTAAGCTTGAGACGGTGAGAAATATTTTGCTAAAATGGTTTGCTTAGCCTTTAATGAGCCTCTAACCAGTTATCGCCGATCCCGGTATCTGTTATCAAAGGGACTTCCAGTTTAACAGCGTTCTCCATTTCATATTTTACCAGCTTTTTTATATCATCCAGCTCAGTCCTGTTAACATCAAATATCAGTTCATCATGAACCTGAAGAATCATTTTGGTTTTAAACTTCCCTGCCAGCTTTTTATGTATATTCACCATTGCAAGTTTAATAATATCAGCAGCCGAGCCCTGGAGCGGGGTATTTATGGCGTTTCGCTCAGCCATGCCTCTTATAAAGGAATTCGCAGAATTAATATCTTTAAGATATCTTCTTCTGCCGAATATTGTTTCAGCATAGCCCTTATTCTTTGCCATATCTATTGATTTATCCATATACTCTTTTACCCTGCTATATGTATTAAAGTAATTATCAATCAATGTTTTAGCCTCTGACCTGGAAATATTAAGCCTCTGCGATAAACCGAATGATGATATCCCGTATATAATCCCGAAATTTGCAGTTTTTGCCTTCCTTCTCATTTCGCCCGTAACATTCTCAGGTGATACATTATAAATTTTAACTGCTGTAGCCGAATGAATATCTTCATTATTCATAAAAGCTTCTATCATGTTCTCATCCTTGCTCAGGTGTGCCATCAATCTAAGTTCAATTTGCGAATAATCCGCCGACAGAAGGACATGGTCTTTGTCTGAGGCCACGAATGATTTTCTTATCTCCCGCCCCCTTTCTTCTCTTACCGGAATATTCTGAAGATTCGGATTCTTTGAACTCAGCCTGCCTGTTGTAACCCAGGCCTGTTCGAAGGAAGTGTGTATTTTCCCTGTTTTATTATATATCAGCTTTGGCAGTGCCTCCACGTATGTTGAAAGTAGTTTTTTCAGTGCCCTGTATTCCAAAACTTTATCAACTATATCATGTTTGTCTTTTAACCTGACAAGAACTTCTTCACCGGTCGAATACTGTTTTGATTTTGTTTTCTGCGTTCCCCCTGAAATATTCAGCTTTTCAAACAATATTTCTCCCAGCTGTTTCGGTGATGATATATTAAATTCTGTCCCTGCAAGCCTGAAAATTTCCTTTTCTATATTAATAATCTGGCTTCTCAATTCAATTGCAAACTTGTTTAAATCTTCCGTATTTAACCTGAATCCGGCGTTTTCCATATCAGATAATACCCTAATCAATGGCATTTCTATTCTCTCCGACAATTCAGTCATCCGGTTGGTTTTTAATTCATCTGCAAGTATTTTGTATAGCTGCCATGTTAAATCTGCGTCTTCCCCTGCATATTCACTGATAGTATCTATGTCCACACTTCTCATGCTGATCTGGTTTTTCCCTTTTTTCCCAATAAGTTCCTCAATAGACACAGGATTATAATTTAAATAGTTAGCCGCGAGATATTCAAGGTTATGTTTAAGATCGGGTTGAATTAAATAATGTGCAATCATTGTATCAAATAGCTCGCCGTTAACCTGTATATCATAATTGCTTAATACCTGCATATCGTACTTGATATTCTGCCCTATTTTTTTTATCCGGTCATTTGAAAACACCTTTTTAAATTCAGTGGCTATGTCCCCGGCTTGTTTCTGATCAGCAGGAACAGGCACATAATATGCTTCATGTGCCTTAAATGAAAAGGACATCCCAACAAGTTCAGATTGATGCACATCCAGGCTTGTAGTTTCAGTATCAAAACTAAATTCCTTAAGCTTTGTCAGCTTTTTTACCAGGTCTTCTCTTTTACTTTTTGTGTCGGTTAAATAGTAATTATGTTTAACCGTTTTAATATTATCTTTATCTGCAGTTTTTTCCGGAGACTCTTCAATTTCGTGGCTTTCAAACAAATTTTTCTGGACTGCGGCAGAGTCACCGGCGCTCATTATGTTCTCTATATTCAAAATTCTTGAAGCCAGAGTTCTGAATTCAAGTTCTTTAAAAACTTTCATCAGCGATTTTCTGTCAGGTTCCTTAATCCCGAGATCATTTATTTTAATATCGACCGGAACATCAACGACAATTGTCACCAGTTTTTTTGACATATCAACCTGCTGCCTGTATTGCAAAATATTATCCTTTTGTTTTCCTTTCAGGTCATCTATATGGTCATAAATTTCCTTCAGATCATTGTATTTTTCTATCAGGCTCTTGGCCGTTTTTTCTCCAATGCCGGGGACTCCCGGTATATTGTCAGAGCTGTCACCCCAAAGTGCCAAAACATCTGTAACATTCCTGGGATCCCTGACCCTGAAATTCTCTTTAACCTCATCAACTCCTATTATTTCATTCTCACTCCCTGAACGTCCCGGTTTATAAATAAAAATATTTTCCGAAACCAGCTGGGCATAATCTTTATCTGATGTCATCATAAATACTCTAAATCCCTCTTTTTCAGCCTTTTTTGCAAGTGTCCCTATAACGTCATCAGCCTCATATCCCTCTATTTCAATCACATTGATATTATACCCCCTGATTATCTCTTTGATATATGGAACTGATAACTTTATTTCTTCCGGTGTTTTAAGCCGTGTTGCTTTATAGTCTTTGTACATCTTATGTCTGAAAGTAGGAGGAGGAGGATCAAAAACAACGGCAATATGCGAAGGCTTTTCCTTTCTGATAATTTCGTCAAGGGTACTTGTAAATCCAAAAATTGCCGAGGTATTCAGTCCTTTTGAATTTCTTATAGGCCGGTTTATAAACGCGTAATAGGCACGAAAAATTAGTGCATATGCATCAAACAAAAAGAGCTTTTTATCAGACATAGCAGAGAATAATTTTAATTAACAGCCATATACAAATATATGGCTAATTTGAATGCAAATAATTATTTCGCCGGCATATCCGTATTTTTAAAATATTGTTAAATTAAAATAAATATCGGCAGCATATGCTGCATTTTGGTAAAACCTTGGTAATTATTATTAAATTTGGATTTTGAAAAATATTTCTATGCCTGATCTTTCTGCAATAAAGACAACAATAGCCCCCGAATTAAAATTGTTTGAAACAGAGTTTAAAAGTATAATGAGGAGCAGAATTCCTTTGCTGAATATCGTTACCAACTATATAATTCGCAGGAAAGGCAAACAAATGCGTCCCATGTTTGTCTTTCTTACTGCTAAATTATTGGGCAATGTAACCCCTGCGACTTATATAGCTGCATCCCTTATTGAAATACTGCATACAGCTACTCTTATTCATGATGATGTCGTGGATGATACGCATGAAAGACGGGGATTTCTTTCCATTAATGCAATCTGGAAATCAAAAATAGCTGTGCTTGTTGGTGATTACTTACTTTCAAGAGGCTTGCTGTTAGCTGTAAATAATAAGCAATACGAGCTTCTGGATATAGTATCCGGTGCTGTAAAAGAGATGAGTGAAGGGGAATTGCTGCAGATTCAAAAATCCAGGAAATTAAACTTGACCGAAGAACAGTATTATGAAATCATCAGGAAAAAAACTGCTGCATTGATTGCATCCTGTACGGCATGCGGCGCAAAATCCGTTTCAGTAAGTGAAGATGTTGTAGACCGGATGTGGAAATTTGGAGAGTATATAGGGATGGCATTTCAGATTAAAGATGATCTGCTTGACTACCATGACAGGAATATAATCGGAAAACCAACGGGCAATGACATAAAGGAAAAGAAGCTGACATTACCGTTGATTTATGGATTGTCAAATAATAACAAAGCAGATAACAAAAGAATTTTAAGGCTTATAAGCAATAACCACAAGAACTCAAAAAAAATAAAAGAAGTAATTGAATTTGTTAAGAGGAATGGAGGAATAGAATACTCTCAGAATAAGATGTCAGAATACAGGAACAAGGCACTGGAAATAATTGCTGATTATCCCGATTCTGACATAAAAAAGTCACTCATTGATCTTGTGAATTTTACTACTACAAGAACTGCCTGAAAAAATTATATACAATCCTTGCTTTTTTTTCACCTATAATATCAATTAGCTGCTCTAATCCTGCGTCTTTAACAGCACTCATATCATTAAATCTATCCATTATTTTCTGAGCAGTTTTATCCCCTATCCCAGGAATATTATCGATTTCAGATTTAAGTGCAGATTTAATTCTTCTGTTTCTGTGAAATGCTATTCCAAATCTGTGCGCTTCGTTTCTTATGTTCTGAATTACTTTTAAGCTTTGCGAGTTCTTATTAAGATAAAGAGGGATGGAGTCCCCCGGGAAATATATTTCTTCAAGTCTTTTTGCTATTCCAATCAACCTTGGCTTTTCTTTAATATCCAGTGTTTGCAAGCTTTTCAGAGCTGCATTAAGCTGTCCTTTACCCCCGTCAATTATAACCAGCTGGGGCAAGGGCTCATTATCTTCACTTAATCTTTTAAATCGCCTGTATACGACCTCCCCTATTGAAGCAAAATCATTTATCCCGCTTACTGTTTTAATAATAAAATGTCGGTATTCCTTTTTACTTGGTTTTGTATTTCTGAATACAACACATGAAGCCACTGAGTCAGAACCCTGAATATTTGATATATCAAAACACTCAATATGGTATGGTAAATCTTTGAGCCTCAGGTCTTCTTTAAGGGTGAATAACAGCTTTTCTGTCCGGTTATCTGTCTTATTATCAGCCTTTTGCCTTATTCTTTCAAGCTGGTAATTCTTTGCATTTCTATACGAAAGCTCAAGTAATTTCTTTTTATCTCCTTTCCTGGGTACAACTTTTTTTACATTATTAAAATTAACATCCAGCTTAAATGGCAGTATGATTTCATTGGAATCACTTTTAAGTCTCTCCCTGATTTCAACAATAGCAAATGACAGCAGTTCCTCCTTTTTCTCCTCAATCCGTTTTACCATTTCAATTGTGTGGGACTGGATAATTGCCCCGTTGATTACTTTAAGATAGTTTACGTAGGCTACATTTTCTTCATTAACCATAGAAAACACATCAATATTGTTAATATTGGCATTAACCACAGTTGATTTGCTTTTAAACTTTTCCAGTACTTCAATCTTTTTCTTTATTAATTCAGCCTCTTCATATTTATACCCGGCAGCATACTGTTTCATCAAATCCTTCAGGTAGTATATTACATTTTGGAGGTTGCCTTTCAGAATTTGCCTTATTTGTTTTATCGAACTTTCATAATCTTCTTCTGTCTGGAGGTTTTCGCAGGGACCTTTACAATTTCCCAGGTGATATTCAAGGCATATTTTATATTTTCCCTTTTCAATATTTTCTTTTGACAGGTTATACTTGCAATTACGAAGATTATATAATTGTCTTACCAGGTTTAATAAAGTCCTTACCATCACTGCTGACGTATAGGGGCCAAAATACCCGGAGCCGTCTTTTTCCAGTCTTCTTGTAAGGAATACTCTTGGGAATCTTTCATTTTTAATACATATCCACGGGAATGTTTTATCATCTTTTAATAAAACATTATACCTGGGCAAATATTTCTTAATGAAATTATTTTCCAGTAGTAAAGCGTCGGATTCATTTTCGACAATTACACATTTAATATCGTCTATTTTCCTGACAAGTACTTCTGTTTTATAATTTGATTTTTTTGAGGCCGAAAAATATGAGGATACTCTTTTCTTTAAATTCTTTGCCTTTCCCACATAAATAATATTGCCGGACTTATCAATAAATTGATAAATGCCCGGATTATCCGGTAAAAATGCTATAATATTTCCGAGTTTTCCGGTGATCAATTCTTTAATTAAGTTAAATTAAAATAATTGCTATTGTGAAATCTGAAATATGTTCCACGTGGAACGTTATCTTCCGATATGAACCAGCAAAACATTTATATCAGCCGGAGAAACCCCTGATATTCTCAATGCCTGTCCGATAGTCGCCGGCTTCACCCTTGCGAGCTTCTGCCTTCCTTCCGTAGAAATTGACTTAAGTTTGCTGTAATCAATCAACGGGCTTAATTTAATATTTTCCAGCCTTTTTATCTTGCCGGCCTGTTCCTTTTCCCTTTTAATATATCCATCGTACTTTATCTCTATCTCGCTTAATTCTATTATATCCTCCCTGCACATTTCAATATTATTAACTATTTCTTTAATTTTACTTATATAATTAACTAAATCACAGATTTTTATTTGAGGCCTTAATAACAAGTTATACAGCTTAACGCTTTGATTAATCTCCGATGTACCTTTTTCTATTAAAAGTCCGTTTATTTCATCCGGCTTTACGCTGAAATTCTTTATAAATCCGATTAATTCATGCTTTTTTTCTGTTTTATATTTCAACCTTTTAATCCTATTTCTTCCTGCCAGTCCGATTTCATATGCTTTTTCCGTTAATCTCTCATCCGCATTATCCTGCCTCAGCATTATCCTGTATTCAGCCCTTGACGTAAACATTCTGTAAGGTTCATCCACTCCCTTATTTATTAAATCATCTATTAAAACGCCTATATATGCTTCATCCCTCCCTAAGATAAATTCCCTTTTTCCATTATTTTTCAAATGAGCATTAATCCCTGCCATAATACCTTGTGCTCCTGCCTCCTCGTACCCGGTGGTCCCGTTTATTTGTCCAGCGAAATATAATCCTTCAATTCTTTTTGTTTCCAGCGTATAATTAAGCTGTGTCGGAGGATAATAATCATATTCTATAGCATAGCCAGGCCTGAATATTCTGACCTTTTCCAGTCCCTTTATAGTTCGTAGTGCCTTATACTGTATATCTATAGGCAGTGACGATGAAAATCCGTTCAGATAATA
>CAZOLY010000153.1:0-8251 GCA_964580815.1 uncultured Bacteroidales bacterium | reverse complement strand
CTGATACCGCAGTTTTTGCCTGCGGGTCCCAGTTGACCATCCTCACACCGCGGTAGATTTTACCCTTATTATATAAATCGACAAAAACGTGAATTACGCTCTCTGACAGGACATCATCCATAGTAAACCTTGTCCTTTCCCAGTCGCATGCAGCACCCAGTTTTTTCAGCTGTTCCAGAATAATTCCGCCGTGCTTGTTTTTCCAGTCCCATGCGTGTTTTACGAATGATTCCCTTGTCAGGTCTTTTTTTTCTATACCCTCACTTTTTAGTTTGGCTACTACCCTGGCTTCAGTTGCTATAGATGCATGATCGGTCCCCGGCACCCACAGGGCATTTTTATTCAGCATTTTGGCCCTCCTTATGAGTATATCCTGTATCGTGTTATTTAACATGTGCCCCATATGTAATACACCAGTTACATTGGGAGGAGGAATAACAATAGTATAAGGTTCCCTGTCATCAGGTTGCGACCTGAACAGTCCGTTTTTCAACCAGAAGCTGTACCACTTATCTTCTACCTCTGCCGGATTGTACTTGCTTGGAATATTTATCATGACTCTTTAATGCAATAAAACCTTGGTTGTTTCGGAATATAGCTGCGTAAATTAATTAAAAAATAAGCATAAATAAAACTTATTAAATATTAATTGTACACAATTCATTGATACAATAATTAGTTAATTTTCATTTTAAATATTTATTATGCACCATTCATTGTTATAATAATTAGTTAATTTTCATTTTTGTTTTCTTTAATTACATTAATTTTACATTTTTGTAAATTTAAAATGTGGGTAATTATGAAAAAATCACTGGCATTATTGGTAATTGCTGTATTTACAATATCAATAAGTTGTTCACGGGGTTCAGATCTTGATACTGCTAAGGTAGATAAAAAAGCTCCGTTTATAAAGTTTGAGTATCTTGAGTACGATTATGGTGATATTATGCAGGGAGATGAGGGTACATGCGAATTTGTATTTAAGAACACAGGTAAAAATCCTCTTGTGTTGAATAATGTAAGGCCTTCATGCGGATGTACGGTTCCCAAATGGTCAAAAGAACCGATCAAGAGCGGTGATAAATCGAGTATTAAAGTAAAATATAATACAGGAAGGGCGGGCAGCTTTTCAAAATCCATAACGGTTTATTCAAATGCTACCAATTCACCTGTGGTTTTAAAGATAAAGGGTAATGTGCTTCCCAAAACCGCCGAGTAAATATGCTTCATTCGAAGTCAGGATAAAGCAGATACTTTTTTCTTATTGTTTTAAAATATAAAAGATCATCGGACCACGTATTCCTTATTTGCTCATCCGTGAGTCCGTCCATTATCTGTTTTTTCAGGATATCATTTCCGGCAAGATAATTAAAGTAGCTTGTAAAAAAATTATTGGGGGCATTCATCTTATTGTAGGCATCGATGATATATGAAAGGTTTATTTGTTTTTCTGTCCGGATAGTTTCAATATCCCTGTTCCTTAAATCAACGCCATAGCACTTTATATTCCTGTGCCGCGGATTTTTTGCCCCTGCTGTTTTCCGGGGTACATAATAAAATTCCTTATCCTTATAGGCGGGATGCCCGTATACCTGGAAGGGGAAATCCGTGCCTCTGCCCACATTCATTACCGTACCTTCAAACAGGCAAAGCGAGGGATATAAATATACTGCCCTCATATTTTGTAAATTAGGTGACGGATTAACGGGCAGTTCGTAGTAACAGTCATGAGTGTAATTTTCACATAAAACAACCTCCAGGGGGCAATGTATACCTCCTTCCAGCCACTTTTCGCCATTTATCATTTGTGCATACTCGGCAATGGTCATTCCATATACAACCGGCACGGGGTGCATGCCTGCAAACGATTTGTACTCCATTTGCAGTACCGGTCCGTCCACGTAATAGCCATTCGGATTGGGCCTGTCCAGTATTACCAACGGTATCTTTTCTTCGGCACATGCCTGCATCACATAGTGCATGGTTGAAATATAGGTGTAAAATCTGACTCCCACATCCTGGATGTCAAAAACCATTATATCAACATTTTTAAGGTCTTCGGCAGAAGGTTTCTTTTTATCGTTATACAGTGATATTATACTGACATTGTTTTTTAAACCGGCAGAATCGGATATAAGCTCTCCTGCATCGGCAGTGCCAAGAAATCCGTGTTCGGGAGTAAAAATTTTAACTATATTAATTCCCAGGTTTTCAAGAGAATCCACGAGGTGAGTATTGTTTATCAGGGACGTGTTATTGGCAACTATACCTACTTTTTTCCCGGTTAAGCGGGGGACATATATTTCTGTTCTTGCCGCGCCGGGTTTAATGTCATGACTATTTCCGGAATCATGATCTTTATTATTGATAAACAAAAAAGAAATTATAAGAATGATACCGGCTAATCTGATTATCATTTATATGCTGTTTTTATTGCAAATTAGTATTATTATTAAATATTGATGTTACTAATTTAGTACATTTGCACTTTAAATTTTACTGTATAAATTGAACACCGAGTTTTTTATAGCAAAAAGAATAACCTTTGATAAAGAGAACAAGCTTTCTATCTCGAGGCCGATAATTAAAATATGCATATTTGGTATATCACTGGGACTTGCAGTGATGATAATTTCCGTGGCAGTTGCTGTTGGATTTAAGCGAGAGATAAGGAAAAAAATCATTGGTTTCGGGGCTCATATTCTGATTATAAACCAGGATTTAAATGCATCATTTGAAACATCACCTATTTCTCAAAACCAGCCTTTTTATCCTTCCCTTACCTCCATACCGGGCATTAAACATATACAGGTTTTTGCGACCAAACCCGGAATAATTAAAACAGGGGCAGACATTCAGGGTGCAATAGTAAAAGGTGTTGGCAGTGATTTTGACTGGAGTTTTTTTAATGAAAACATGGTGGAAGGGAAGAGTTTTATTGTAAATGACTCGGTAAAAACCAATGAGGTTATTATTTCAAAATATCTATCATCATTACTTAAATTAAAGGTTGGTGACAGATTCATAATGTACTTCATAGATAATAAGCCGCGTCCGCGTTCTTTTACGGTTTCGGGCATTTATGAGACAGGCCTTGAGGAGTTTGACAGTCAGTTTATACTTGCAGATATAGGACATATAAAGAAACTTAATAACTGGAATGATGATCAGATAAGCGGATTTGAAGTATTAATTGATGAACATAAGTACAAATATATAGATTACTACACCCATAGGGTCAGGGATATTGCAGGAACAAGGTTAGATGAGAAAGGTGGGAAACTGGATGTTATCAATATTAAGGATAAATACCCGCAGATTTTTGACTGGCTTAACCTTGTTGATAAGAATGTATGGATAGTACTTGGATTGATGTTAATTGTTGCGGCATTTAATATGATATCGGGATTACTTATATTAATTCTTGACCGTACAAACATGATAGGAATCTTAAAAGCTTTAGGAACGGGGAATAACAGTATAAAAGGCATTTTCCTGTACCAGTCTTCATTTCTTATGTTAAAAGCTTTGTTCTGGGGTAATATTATTGGCCTCGGAATTTGCTGGATCCAGCATCATTTCAGGATATTAAAGCTGGAACAGTCTTCATATTTCATTGATTATGTGCCGGTAAATTTCAATTTATTGAATATTATCATTTTAAATGCGGGTACGATGGCTATTACAATGTTAATTCTGCTTCTCCCGTCAATTATTATTTCAAATATTAATCCGGTGAAAACAATCAGGTTTAATTGATATGAACAGCAACTTCGTAACAAATATTGCTGAATTAATAAAGCGTGAGCTCAGGAAGCCTTTACCCGGCGAGTCTAGTCATAGAAAAATGTTTCCCGCCACAAGAAAGCCTCCTGATCAATCTGTCTCCTTTCAAAAGAGCAGTGTTCTCATTTTGTTATATCCTGATAATAGTTTATTAACTACTGTATTCATGAAGAGGGTCGAGGATAATACTCCTCACAGCGGGCAGATAAGCTTTCCGGGGGGCAGAGCTGAGCGTGGAGACACTTCGCTGCAGGATACTGCTTTGAGAGAAACGCAGGAAGAACTGGGAGTAGCAGCTTCTGACATTGAAATTGTCGGACAGCTGACACCATTGCAGATCAACGTCAGTAACATGGAAGTTATTCCTTTTATAGGTCTTTTTTATCAGAAGCCGCGGTTTAATCCAAGTTCAAAGGAAGTGGATTATTTAATAGAGGTGAGACTCAGGGATCTTCTTAATCCGCGCATCATTGAAAATAAAAGTTTGGTCAGCAGGGACAATAAACTGAGCATTCCATTTTATAATGTTGGAGGTAATCATATATGGGGGGCAACTGCAATGATATTAAGCGAATTCCTTGATATTCTGCTCAGAAATGACGATATAGTCAGGCATATAAAGTAAAAAACCTGATTAGTTGCTAACCAGGTTTTTATAATGCTCGTACCTTTCCATTATATCTTTCACATACCTGTATGTTTCGGTTCCTCTGCAGTATCCGTATTTCACTATGGGGTCGTTATAGTAGAGGGGATCTGATTTTGATAGAAGGTACCTATCCACGCTGTTTTCCCATACATTGGGATTTGATCCGTTCTTTTGAGCCAGGTTACGGGCATCGAGTATATGTCCG
The DNA here is from genome assembly GCA_964580815.1 of uncultured Bacteroidales bacterium. Classification (GTDB taxonomy): domain Bacteria; phylum Bacteroidota; class Bacteroidia; order Bacteroidales; family UBA10428. The sequence goes on along the minus strand of CAZOLY010000153.1, from coordinate 3,608 downwards.
AGCCCGACATTATAGGAAGCAATTGTAAATTTGATCTTCTCATCCTTGTCATCAACATCTTCAAATCTTTTATCAAGCCACTCTAAAAATCTTATGCCTGCGCGGATCTGCTGCTCCTGTGATGAATTAGAATTAATGCCAAACCTCTGAGCTGTGGATGGCATAAGCTGCATCAGTCCGAATGCCCCTGTCCATGACTTTACGTCAGGCTTAAACCGCGATTCCTGGTACATTAAAGAGGCAACAAGCCGCCAGTCCCATCCGATTTCCTCGCTGTAGGTTTTAATAATATCATCATAAGCAGAGATTCTTCCCGATGTTAATGCATAGTAATCACTTTCAACAATCTGAGCCGATCTTTGATTTTTAAAATACTTTGCATAAATATTTTTATATTCATCAGTATTCTTGAAATGTGACATCCAGTCATTAATTTCAGTAAGAAGCTTTCCTGAATTCTTCCTTACAGCCCAGGCCATGTTCTGGTAAAAGCTTACCGGCGTTTCGATATCGATATTTTGATAATAGTATTGGTTTACCTGTGCAACATTTTCATCACTTATAGTGTAATCAATATCTCCGCTTGCCACGAGTGATATTAATTGTTCCGCTTCCTGATCTACTTCAATGATATTAATATCATTACCTATTTCATTGGAGAGGTTATGGAGCCTGTAAGCATGAGCGGAATTTTTCTGGACATAAACCGTTTTACCTGCCAAATCAAGCTGTTCCCTGATAAGCGCTGATTCGAGCATTTTTTTATCAATAGTCCTCCAGTTGTCAGGTTTTCGCTGAACAAGCACCTGTCGTGTCTGACTGTGGGGTTCAGTAAAATCAAGAAACTTTTTTCTCCTTTTTGTTACCGTCAGGTTAGCTGCTATAAGGTCAACATCTCCGTTTTCCAGTCTTTTAAAACTGTTTTCCAGGTCATTGCTCACAACAACTTCCACCTCGACATCCAAATAATCAGCCAGGTTCTGTAATAGCTCATACTGGTACCCCATAGGCTGTCCGCGATAGATAAAATAGTTGGTGGAATTAAAATCCGTAAGGACAACTATTTTCCCTTTCTGTTTTATAATATCGAGATCATCCATGGCAATCCGGAGATCATGCGATTTCTCAATAGATATACCTGAAGATATAAATATGAATATTAGTAATGTCGCTTTTATAATAGAGTTTTTCATAATTTTAGTTTTTGTATGTTCTCCTTATTATTTTAATCATAAAAAGTCCAGGATAATCCTGCTTTGAACATCCCTTCATTTCTCGGGTAATGTAACACCGAAAAATAATTTTTATATATCCATCCCGAATTCAGATGTTCATATTTCAGGAAAAACCTGGTGCGTTTAAGTTTTATATTTAAAAACACATCCAGATACGGATAGTTTCCGAGTTTTTTCTCATTCTGCTGATGGAACACTCCTAATGCGGGATTGTATGCATCAGCATAATATTTAGTATTATAATATATATCAAAACCAAGCATTGCGAGAAATCCTCCGCCGGTCAGCTTAAAACTCAAATAATGCTTTATATATGTTGAATTATATGCTATAAATTCCGGCAAATTGATATAACCAGGTTTATTAACAATTTGTAATGCAAGTTTGTTCACTGACCTGAATTTCCAGAATTCCAGGAATTTTGTCAGATTCAGGGAAAAAACCGACAGTCCGCCACTTAACTGCTGAGGCAGGGCAAGGGTATCAAAATAGATGTAATCATTTAATAATGAATAATTTAATCCTAATTCAATCCTTTTCAGGGGATTGATATATTTTAAGTCTATTTCAGTACTTTTTGTTGATTTAAAGTCATTTTCCCAGATATAATAATTTGAATAATAATTCTGTAATAAGAAATCGGGTGTTTCATTATTATAATCCAGCGCCAGTATAACATATGACTTATTTTGCCTGGCATTGAGCGATGATATGAACTCTGCATTTATGTTATAACTGCCCGCTTTATAGCCGTTAAAAAAATAGTAAGCCCCCAGGCTGCTTTTAAAAATATCATTTTTTGCCAGTGACACATTAAAGGAAGCAGAAGTATTCGACAACGGGCGCGCTCTGTTAAAGGTATCCGGATAGTATTTCTGACCGACAAAGCGGTAGAGTGCAGAGGTATCTCCCGCATAGTTTACCTGGTTATCGGAGGGTGTATAGAAGCTGTACTTTAGCAGTTCGTGAGTAAGATCGACATATATATTTATATTTTTTTTCGTACCGGTATTTTTTAACTTCAACCTGAGAGTGTTTGAAAGTTGTCTGTAGTATGCCGAGTCAAGGGTATAATCGGGATTAAACCAGGTTTCGTTGTACAGGCCTCCGTTTAAGCCTGCATCAGGTTTTTTATCTCTGTGTATTCTAACACTTTTATCATATTTTAAAATATGGGCAATTCCAGGGACAAATTTTTTCATTTTCCCGGGGGTTAATGTATCGGTGCGGGGTTGGCCGGCAATATCAAGATCCTGGACGACCAGGAAACTCAGATTTTTAATTGTAGTCAGTACATCGGGATCATGTTTTATTCCCTGTTCGGTACCGCCAAATAGGGTAGGTATATCGGTAGTGTAATGGAATGTTGAATCTGTTACCAGTGAATCATTAAGTATACCGCCGTTTTCGTCGGCCTTGATCTTGTTAAGATTGATATTTGCATACAGGTTATACCGGCGTCCTTCATAACTTGTAAATAATTTAAAGGCATTATTGACTATTCTCTGAAATTTATACTGGCCTTTGGAAGAGATAAGGTTATATTTAAGTCCGAAGTTGAAATATTTGTTTACATTCTGGGTATGAAATGCTTCCAGTGTTTCTTCCTTGACAGATTCTCCTCCTCCCGTTGTATATAATAATCTGGTAAACGGTTTACGTGTATTAAAATATCTTGTATTGGTCAATGTGCTCATATATGGATTAAAAGTATTTATCAGTAAAAAATTATTTTTCTCTTTTCTATTTATGTAAACATTACTTATTGAAGGGGATCCTAAATTTCCCAGATAAGAGTTGGATATTGAGTTTTTAAATATCAGGTTATGGTTCTGGAATGATTGCAGGAGGGTATCAATTTCCGCATTTTTTTTAAGTGAATAGTCTTTTATTAGAGTCCATGAAGATATGAGAGCCAGAGTATCGTTTTCTGCTCTTAATATGAATAGATTTGTATTGATTAAAAAGAATACTGTTATAGTAATTCCTTTTTTCATATTCAAATATATGAACAATAATAGCGGCAAAAATGTATGGTAACGAAATGTTATTCACAGGTTTTCATTAGTTATTAATAGTAAAAAAAATCCCGATCAGTATTGGCTGATCGGGATTAAAGATCGGCGACGACCTACTCTCCCGCTTTCGCAGTACCATCGGCGCTAATGGGCTTAACTTCTCTGTTCGGTATGGTAAGAGGTGGTTCCCCATTGCTATAGTCACCTAAAATCTTTATTCCGGAAGGCCGGAAAAATAATTTAGACATATTGAAAGAGTATTCATTTTTTAAATTGCCACAAGAAAGTGTACGGGTAATTAGTACTGCTCGGCTTTGACATTACTGCCTTTACACCTGCAGCCTATCAACGTCAT
>CAZOLY010000152.1:0-8278 GCA_964580815.1 uncultured Bacteroidales bacterium | reverse complement strand
TTTTCATACTCGTATTGATTAATATAAACGGCTACAGTTTTTCACAGGAATATTCATTAACGCAAATTATTGCTAATCTGCATCTTTGTATAGTAAATTTAAACTATTATACGCTTATAATCAACTGGTTTAGCTGTAAATCAGAATAATTTTGACCAATGATTGTGATTAATAGGTAAAACTCTAATGATTAGTGACTTAAGTGAGCTTTTATGATATTATTCTTCAGATTCAGGTTTATTTAGTTCATTCAGTCCGCATTCCCTGTTGTCGGATTCTTCCCACCACCAGCGGCCGGCCCTGAAATCTTCACCCGGCTTTATTGCACGTGTACACGGCTGGCAGCCTATGCTTGAAAATCCCTGGTCGTGAAGTATGCTGTAAGGAACATTATTCTCCTTTATATATTCCCATACCTGTTTTTCAGCCCAGTTTAACAACGGGTTGATTTTGATCATTTTATGGGTTTCGTCCCACTCAACAAGTTCTGTATAAAACCGGGATACTGTCTGGTCCCTTCTTATGCCCGATATCCACACCTCAGTATCTTTCAATGCCCTGTTTAAAGGTTCTATTTTTCTGAGATAGCAACATCTTTTCCTGTTTTCAATGCTCCTGTAAAAAAGATTTATACCTTTTTCCCTGACCATTTCTTCTACTTTTTGCCAGTCAGGGAAATAAATATCAATGCTGATTTTATATTTTTCGTTTGTCTTTTCAATAAGATCGTATGTTTCCTGGAACAACCTTCCCGTATCAAGGCTAAATATTCTCGTTTTATTATCAATGCTGCAAATCATATCGGTTAAAACCTGGTCTTCAGCGCCAAGGCTTGTACTTTGGGCTATCTTACCTTTAAATTCCCCGATAAAGTATTTAAGTATTTCCAGGGGTGGACTGCCCTCCATTTTTTTATTTAATTCTTCTACCCTCTTTTTCATTTCAATGTATCCAATTTCTATTTATATAAACCAGTATTTATTCAATTTGTTTAGTCAGGCTGAGTCTTAGTACAAGAAATCCTAAAAATCCGGACACCAGGGAAGCAATGATTATGCCTATTTTAGCATCACTTATTAAGCCGGGATCAGTAAAGGCGAGATTAGATATAAACAATGATATGGTAAATCCTACACCTCCGAGCAGGCTCAGTCCTATCATATGGATCCACTTTGTATTTTCAGGTAATGATGCTATTCCTGCTTTTATGCTTATCCATGAAAAAAGGAATATGCCTGTTAGTTTACCCGCTACCATACTAAGTTCAATATTAAAACTCAGTGAACTGAAGATCTCCTCTATGCTTAGCGCATGAATGATCACACCTGCATTGGCCAGGGCAAAGAGTGGCATAATCAGGTATGCTACAAACCCATGCAACTTAAATTCCAGGAACTGAAGGGGACTCTGGACTTTCTCTATTTCATCCTCCATATTATCTATTGCTGCCAGCTGAGCCTTGTTAAGTGTTATTTTATATGTTCCCGCCTTTCCGCTAAACTCCTGGAGATTTTCATTCATTCTGTGTTTGAAGGCAGGGATCTTTATTTTACGTCTCAGGGGTATGGTAAAGGCAATTAATACGCCCGTAAGGGCCGGATGAATTCCTGCTCTTAAAAGTATATACCAGATTATAAATCCGCCAGCCATATATATATGATAATTCCTTACTTTCACCTGGTTTAAAAACACAAGAATAAAATATAATCCAAGGCTAATTATCAGGAAATTCAAATTAATATCGGAATTATAAAATACTGAAATAACAAAAACAGAGCCAAGGTCATCGACAACAGCAAATGCAAGAAGGAATACTTTCATGCCTGTGGGTACGCGTCTTCCCAGTAAGCCCAATATGCCGAGTGTAAGGGCAATATCAGTAGCCATTGGTATGCCCCATCCGGCTTCAGTCACAGTATCCTTATTTAAATACAGATATATTACTGCAGGAACTATCATCCCACCAAGAGCAGCGATAACCGGCAATGCCCCCTTTTTAAATGATGACAGCTCTCCGGCCACTATCTCGCGTTTAATCTCAAGACCTATAAGAAAAAAGAAAATTGCCATGAGCCCTTCATTTATCCATTCGACAAATGACTTTGAAATATAAAAACCGTTAATTTTCAACGATAAATCGTTCCCCCACAGATTAAAATAAAAATCAGTCCACTTTGAATTTGCCCATATTAAGGCTACTGCCACTGCAATTAGCAGGAGAATACTTCCTGAAACTTCAATTCTGAAAAAGCGCAGAAAAGGATCAACCAGTGTGTTAATTACACTATTCTTATTTTTCATTGCTTAAAAAAATTTGTTTGTAAATCAGACCGCAAAGAAATAAAAAAAATCCTTACAGTTTATAATATAAATTTAGAAGTTAATTATTGAATTTAATATTTATCCGCTAATACCAATTAAATAATAATTTACTGGCCGTAAAGGTCAGAAATTATTTGCCTGAGAACTGCCGATTCTTCAGCCTTACGGATATTCTCTATCCTTCCAAATTCCATCCAGTGCGAGTCATTATGGATATAACAATTAATTATATTGTTCTTTGCAAGCCTCAGATACAAGTCTGTTACAGGAAATGAACCTTCTTCCCTTATCATGTCAAATATTGAAGGATTAATAATATGGTATCCGCTAAATGCCAGTGAATGCCTTATATATTCTTCCCCTGACAGTAATATCTTTTCTCCGGTGATATTGTTTTTCCATCCGCAAAGGCAATTTTTCTTATCAAACAAAAACTCCCTCGTTGAAGGGCGTGACTTCACTGCCAGTGTGACAAGCGCATTTGAATCGCAATGATACTTATAGAACCCGGCCAGGTTAAAATTAGTGATTACATCGACAGTTGCCATAAAAAATGGGGATTTGTCATCAAAAAACCAGGATGCCTTTTTCAGCCCCCCACCAGTATCCAGCAATTTGTCAGTTTCATCAGAGATCTCAATTCTGATATTAAAGTTATTGTTATGCCTGAGGTAATCAATAATTTGTCCGGCCCTGTGATGAACATTAATTATAATCTCATCCACATTAAAATGCTTAAAAAAATTAATAGTGTGTTCCAGCAAAGTTTTTCCATTTACCTCAACCAGGGCTTTTGGCATTTTATCTGTTAGTGGCTTAAGCCGGGTTCCCTCACCGGCAGCTAAAATCATTGCCTTCATATTAATAATCTTATGCTGGTAAACATTAATCTTCCTTTTCCAGTTCCCTGTGGCGGAGCTTTATGCTTATATTAAAATGACTCTTTATCCGTTTTGCTATCTGCTCGGCAAAATATACTGATCTGTGCCGTCCCCCGGTACATCCGAAATTAACCATGAGGTTAATAAAATTTCTTTCCCTGTAATTACTAATTGATGCTTCAATAACTGAATATACATTCTCTGTATATTTTATTACTTCTGCCTCCTTTTCCAGGAAGTCAATGACTTCCCTGTCTTTTCCCGTCATATTGCTGAACTGCTTATATCTTCCCGGATTAGGCATTGCCCTGCAGTCAAATACGAATCCGCCCCCGTTACCTGTATTATCTTGCGGGATACCGTATTTGTATGAAAAGCTGTTAATGGACACTGTAAATTCTGTCTGTCCCTGACCATATTCCTTAAGTGCTTCGGAATTTACTATCTGGCTGAGGCAATCCAGTAATGCAGGTATTTTTATTCCAACATTATAACTTCGCAGCAGCCAGTCCAGATTCTCCACAGCATAAGGTATGCTATTGATGAAAAAATCCCTCCGTTCATAAAAACCTCTTAACCCGTATGCTCCCATTGCCTGTATGATACGCACAAGGATAAATGCGGGATAAAATTTGATAAAATCTTCGGAACTAAAAGATTTAATTCGGGAATAGACGGTAAGATAATAGTCCAGGATCTCCTGTCTCAGTCCGGCCGGCAACCGAGTCTTTGCTTCAAATAAAAGTGAAGCCAGGTCATACTGCAAGGCCCCTCTCCTGCCCCCTTGATAATCAATAAAATATAATTTATCTTCTTTAATCATAATATTCCTTGACTGAAAATCCCTGTATAAAAAGTAATTACTGTCAGCTTCAAGGAGATACCGGGCAAAGGTTTGAAAATCTTCTTCAAGGTATTGTTCATCAAACCTCACCCCCGACAATTTCAGGAAGTAATATTTAAAGTAATTCAGGTCCCACATAATACTCTGGTAGTCAAACTCCGGTCGCGGATAGCAGATACTGAAATCCAGATCTTCGGATGCTTTGACCTGAATACCCGGCATATTATCAATAACTTTTTTATAAGCCTTTGCTGCCAGGTCAACAAAATTCTCATTACCCCTAATCTCCTCAATATAATTGTAAAGCGTATTATCTCCCAAATCTTCTATTAAATAAGCGCCATTGTCAATATCGGTTTTGTAAACAGCCGGCACATTTACTTTATGTTTTTTAAGATGATAAGAAAGATATATAAATGCTTTATTTTCCCTCTCATTATTGTTATATGCTCCTATGGCCGTTATATTATCCGTCTGAAGCCTGTAATATTTCCTGCCTGATGCCGTATCGGGCAGTCTTTTAATGATCCCGGGAGGAGAGCCTGACCATTTCTCAAATAATGCCGTTATTGATGATATAATATTGTTTTTCAACCTTTAATAAATTTCAATCAAAAAATACCAATATTTAATTCAATATCCATGATATTAATATTTTAAATTCATTGCTTGTTCCTGTATTATTTTCCATGCGCGGACCACATGCTTTTTCTCCACATTTGTCTGTCCGGTTACCATTCGTAATGTATAAGTTCCTTTTAACTTCGTATGGGAAAGATAGATCTTCCCGCTCTCGTTTATATTTTTTAAAAGTTGTTCATTTAACTGGTTCAGCTTTTCACTATCCTTTATATTGGATGGCTTAAAGCGAAAACATATTAAATTAAAGTTCACGGGGGCTGTCAGTTCAAAATTCCCTGAGCCTTTTATTTCCTCTTCAAAATAACGGGCCAATAAAATATGTTTTCTGAGCTTGTCCTGCAGTCCCTCCACACCGTGGTTTCTGATAACAAACCACAGCTTTAGTGCCCTGAATCTTCTGCCAAGCTGAATACCCCAGTCACAATAATCATTAACCTTCCCCCCGGTTATTGATTTCAGGTACTCAGGAACTACCTGGAAGGTCCTTATTAATATTTCCTTGTCTTTAACAAAATATGCAGAGCAGTCGAAATTTGTAAATAGCCACTTATGGGGATTAAAAACAAAACTGTCGACTTTTTCTATTCCTCCCAGCATATGCCTGTATTCAGGGAGTATGAGCGCTGAACCTGCATAAGCTGCGTCAACATGGAGCCATACATTATAATTACTGCAAATATCACTGATTTGCTGTAAAGGGTCCACAGCTGTAGAGCTTGTTGTGCCAAGGGTAGCGACAACACACAGGGGCTTTCTCCCTTCTTTCAGGTCTTTTCTTATCATGTCTTCCAAAACTGCCGGCTTAAGTGAAAAATGCTCATCGGTTTCTATCCTGGTTATGTTCCTTTCACCTATTCCTGCTATTTTAACTGCTTTATCGACTGACGAATGTGCTTCAGCCGAGCAATATACCCTGTAATCATCAGCTGATTTAAATCCTTCATTATTAATTTCAAAGTTGCTTGTCTTTTCCCTGGCCGTTAGCAATGCACAAAGGGTAGATGTAGAGGCCGTATCCTGAATAACTCCATGAAAATAGTCAGGCAGTCCGGTCATCTTTTTCAGCCAGTTCATAACCAGCTCTTCAAGTTCAGTTGCAGCCGGTGATGTGTCCCACTTCATACATTGGGCACCCAAAGCCGCAGTAAGCATTTCGGCCAAAAGTGATGGCAAACTCGAATTTGCAGGGAAAAAAGCATAAAAATCAGGACTTTGCCAGTGTGTCATACCAGGGAGTATTATTCTCTTAAAATCCTCAAAGATCATATCAACCGGCTCCCCCTTTTCCGGAGGATCAGCCGGGAGCTTATTGTAAACCTGATATGGTTCGACATCCGGTTTAACTGAATATTTATCAATATCCTTATAATAGGTGGCTATCCAGTCAACAAATTTATATGCCTGTTTTTTAAACTCATCCAGGTTAATCATAATATTATTGGTTTCCATATTATAGTAATATGTGTTGTTTACAATGATTTATCAATTAATTATAAAAATAATATAAATTAGGAGTTGTAGAGTATAATTTTGGAAATTGATGAAGATTTAATATATTTAAATTATTCTATATCAATAAAAATAATTGTTTAAATGAAAATAGAACTTTTTAGTGCTGACAAACTGAATTTTGTTGAGTTAAATATAACAGGAGATAACAATAATTATAAACGTTGTGATTCAGAATCCATGTATCTTGACAGCAAAGTTTTTAATTTATTTACAATTTGCTTTGAAAATGCCAATAAGCTGTATGATTATATCAGCTCAACAAAATATAACTCGCGTAAAATAATCCCCCTGAGAAATGAATTAATAAGTAACCTGGAGGACTTTGACAAGATTGATTCAAAAGAAAAATTTCTGGATCATATTTCAAACAGGCTGTTCGGGCGCGAATTTATGGAAGAACTTGAGAAGAATAACAAGAACTGGCTTGACAACTGGGAGACTTATTTGAAAAAGTTAAAGAAAGTAAATAAAGAGCTGATTGATCTTACGGAAAAATGTGCCGATGAAGAAAGAATTCTATGGGTAGTAGGTTACTGAAAAGCAGTATTATTTCCACTTTCCTTTGATCGTTGGTTGCTTAAGAGAAATTTTCAGCATCCTTAAAAAATCCTTCCTTGTAACTTCCTGTGCCCCCATCATTTTCATATGCGGGGTTGACTGCTGGGCATCGATAAAATGAAATTTCCACTCTTTCAGCTGTTCCACAAGGAAGTATAATGCAACCTTGGATGCATCAGTCATCCTGTAAAACATAGATTCCCCGAAAAAGGTGCGGCCCAGTGATACACCATATAAGCCGCCTGCCAGCTCATTATTGTAATATGATTCAAATGAATGTGCATAACCTTCATTATGCAGCCTGATGTACGCCATTTTCATCTCATCCGTAATCCATGTTCCTTCCTGTCCTTTTCTTGTGGTTGAAGCACAATATTCGATGACTTTTTCAAAACATGTGTCTTTCTTAACCATGTATTTCTTTTGCCTGATAATATGTTTTAAGGATTTTGATATCTTAAGCTTCCCGGGAAACAATACCAGGCGAGGATCGGGGCTCCACCATAATATCGGCATTTCCTGGCTGTACCAGGGAAATATTCCCTGAGAATAGGCGCTGATCAAGGTATTAACTGACAAGTCCCCTCCCACTGCAAGCAACCCGTCAGGATCAGCTTTATCAGGATTGGGGAACGTTATAATACCCGGGGCAGAAGAATTACCTGGCATTTAAATTAGTTTTTTATACTGTCCGGCACTAATATTTATCGGGTAAAAATTAATCTTAATATATAAACAAAATTATTAAAAAATTACCTCTCCCAAATTATATAATATTGAATGAACGATCAATCTTACTGCTTAAATATATATTTATATTGACTTTAATAAAATAGTATCTTAAATTTGATAATAATTCAGGTTGCTGAATTTATCCTGACAAGTACTATTTATTATTTGTTAATTAATTGCTGATCAATTTTCAATTATTAACCTAAAAAGAAGGAGTAACCATGGCAGTTTTTTTTATGTTTGGAAAATATTCCGGTGAGGCAATAAAGGGCATAGGTGCCAAACGGACTGAGAAAGCTGTCGAGCTCATCAAAAAACTCGGAGGGGAAGTAAAATCGATGTATGCGCTGCTGGCTGAACAGGATCTGGTGCTCATCGTAAGCTTTCCCGGCGTTGAAGAGGCAATGAAAGCTTCTGTCGCCCTGGCCAAACTAACGGGAATAGCATTCACAACAGCACCCGCAGTTTCTGTTGAAGAATTTGACAGGATGATGGGCTGATTATAAACATGGCCTGTCATCACGTTAAGGGCACTGTTAATTTATTTTCACAGGAATAATATTACAGGAATCCGGTTAAAGCAGATCCAGTTTCCGAAATTTTTAACTCACTAAAAACCGGGAGGGATAAATATTTATTGTTACGGAAAGCAGTAATAATCCGATGTATGAATTTGTGATTTATTCAGTATACATTATAAGGCCCTTATAAAAAATAATTAATAATAAACATCAACTATATTTTATTAAAAGGCGAAATAAACTGAAGAAAGTTAAGTATATGTACA
>CAZOLY010000151.1:0-8288 GCA_964580815.1 uncultured Bacteroidales bacterium | reverse complement strand
TGCTTCATATAAAATGCCTTAATATCTTTCGGGTAGTCAGTAACTATTACCGGTTTCCTGTAATACTTTTCGACAAGGTACCGTTCATGTTCTGTTTGCAGGTCGATACCCCAGCTTACGGGGTATTCGAAATTCTCTCCTGATTTATCAAGTATCTCAATTGCCCTTGTATAAGAAATACGTTCAAATCTGTTCTTTATAACAGAACCAAGGCGATTTATTAATTCATTATCATACATATTGTTCAGGAAGTCCAGGTCATCCTTACATTCATCCAGTATATATTTTATAAGGTATTTGAGAAAATCCTCCGCCAAATCCATGTTATCGTTTATATCGTAAAACGCCACCTCCGGTTCCACCATCCAGAACTCGGCAAGATGGCGCGGTGTATTCGAGTTCTCCGCACGAAATGTTGGTCCGAAAGTATATATCTGGGATAATGCCATAGCCCCCAGCTCCCCTTCCAGCTGTCCCGACACCGTTAAATTCGTTTCCCTGCCAAAAAAGTCCTCATTATAATCAATTGTCCCGTCCTTTTTCAAAGGAGCATCCCTTAGGTCAAGGGTCGTCACCCTGAACATTTCACCTGCCCCCTCGCAATCGGACCCCGTAATAATAGGAGTATGCAAATAAAAAAACCCTCTGTCATTGAAATATTTATGAATAGCATACGATACTGCATGCCGTACCCGAAACACTGCTCCGAACGTATTTGTCCGTGGCCTCAGGTGTGCTATCTCCCTTAAAAACTCAAGACTGTGTCCTTTCTTCTGTAAAGGATACTCTTCAGCATTTGCTGTGCCATATATTTCGATATCATTGGCCTGTATTTCCATACTCTGATCTTTGCCAACAGATTTGACAAGCTTTCCTGTGACTCCAATACAAGACCCTGTTGTTATCTGTTTTAACTGATCATCACTAAAATTTGAACCATCTATGACAATTTGAATATTGTGTATAATTGAACCGTCATTGACTGCAATAAACGTAATGCCCTTGCCACCTCTCTTTGTCCTTACCCACCCCTTAATATGCACCTCTTTATTAAAGTCTTGTGCTTTCAGCAGATCTTTAATTTTTGTTCTTTGCTTTTTTGCCATTTTTATTTTTTTAAATTCATTGAAACTACCTTACAAAAATAAGATTTTGCAGATAAATACAAGCTCCATTTTGGCAAATTAAACCAATAAAGAAAGGCTGCTCTAATGAGGGCAGCCTTTCTTTATTGTAGTATTATATTCTGTACTATTCGCAATTTAAAACATGCTTGATCTGATATTCGGCTGCCTCTTTATAAGCACCATATGTTGCCTTCTTATAAGCATTACATGCTTTTTCATTCTCCCCTTTTTCTTTAAGAGCATTCGCCAGTTCGTAATAAATTCTGGCTTTCTGGACGGGATCATCTGCTTCATAAGTCAGTGCACTTTCTGCACTTTCAATAGCTTTATCATAATTGCTCAGCAGATTGTTAACAGAGGCAAGAATGTAATATGAAACAGGATCTTCATTATCAAATTCAAGTGCCAGCTCGGTATATTTTATAGCATCTTCATATTTTTCTGCTGATTTTGCCTCATTACCTTTTATTAAAAAATATTTGCTCCCCGACTCTTTGGCGTTATTAACAACAGACATATCGTTGGCCTTCCCTCCAAGCTCAATGGCTTTCCTTGTCGACTCCAAAAATCCCTCTTCATCTCCCTGCTTCTTATAAATCAGGCTTTTCATATAGAAAGCTTTATCATATTCCGGCTCAAGTTCTATTGCCTTATTATAATCAGCCAAAGCTCCCTCAAAATCATTATCATTATATTTATTTCCCGCCCTCATATAATATAGCTGGGGGACTACCTTCGACGCTTTTACGCTCAAAGCCGGATCATTGTATTTGTCAGCTACCTTAACAGTCTGCTCAAATTTTTCAATTGCTTCATCAAGCTTTTTCTCATTATATGATTCCATTGCCCCCTGGTAATATAATGCGGGTAGTTTTGATTCTATCTGTATTATCATCTCTTCAGCCTCAATAGAGTCTGCTGTTCCAAGTTCCGAATATATCTCAATACATTCATTAAAATGTGCTATAGCCTCATTCAGGCTATTTGACTGTATAGCACTAACTCCATTATTATATGCTTCCCTAAAATCATCGAGTGTCTGGCCCGAAGAAATACCGCCAGCTGCCAGAAGTGATACAGATACTAAAAATACCCTCAATATCAATTTGCTAAATTTCATTATTGTAAAATTTAAGTTAAAGAATAAAAATAATCTGCAAATATAGTTAGATCATTTAATTATTAAAATCATTTATTTTTTCTCTAGCAAAGAAAATGCCAATATTTAAGGTATGAAACCCGGCAGATCACCGGCCTTTTTTGAAAGAATATAATCCCGGTTCCCGGGCGGACTTCAGTATTACTCCTGATTTAACATACTCATTTATATACCGTCCGGCCGCTTCCCTTTCCGGCAATATATTAATAAACAGCTGTTCCAGGTCTGACAGTCCGAATTGCCGGGGTAACAGATCATGTCCGAAAAGTCCTAATTTTATAAGCTCGTTAAGTCTTTTCAGGGCAACAGGAATAATCTCATCATGATCAAATGCCAGCGAAGGCATTTTATTAACAGGAAACCAGGCTGCCTTTTTTGCATCATCACCGGCCCTGACCAGAGCATTATCATAATTTACAAATCCATAAAAAAATACGGTAACGGTGCGCCCCCTTGGATCTCTTCCCAGTTTGCTGACAGTTACCAGTTGCTCAAGATTCTCTGCTGCCAGTCCCGTCTCCTCCCCAAGTTCACGGTAAGCACATTCTTCGGCTGTTTCTTCCATTTCAATGAATCCGCCGGGGAAAGCCCACTCCCCCTGAAAAGGCATATGATTTCTTTCTATCAGCAAAACCAGAATCTCCCCCTTATTATATGAAAACATAATTATGTCTGCCGTCAGTGCAGGCCTTGGAAAATCATAACAATATTGCGCCATATCCATAAGTAATTTAAAAATATAAATCCTAAAGCATAAATCCTAAAGCATAAGTTTTAAATGACAAATTTAACCGTAATAACATAAATCGACATAATAATTCCAGGTATAAATAAGTTTATAAGCTGAAATTGAAATAATAGAAATATATTTAATCCCTTGTTTGTTCATTTTATGTATATTGGAATTGGTAATAACGTGATTGTTACCTGAAATCATAATTTACTAAATTTGTGCATGTACTTGCAATAAAAAAAACGCCTGATGTCAATAGTGGTTGAAAATGTAACAAAGAGATATGGTTCACAACCGGCTCTGAAAAATATTTCCTTCAATGTTAAATCAGGGGAAATTGCAGGTTTTATCGGTCCGAACGGAGCCGGAAAAAGCACAATGATGAAAATTATCTGCGGCATAATAGCCCCGGATGCGGGGCACGTTAAGGTTAAAGATTATGATGTCATCAGTCATCCTGCTTATGTTAAACCGGTAATAGGCTACCTGGCGGAGAATAATCCCTTATATAATGATTTATATATTGGCGAATATCTGCATTATCTTTCAGGTATATATAAGCTCGGGAAAAAAGCAGGCTCACGGATTAAAGATACCATCGGGTTAACCGGACTTGAAAGAGAGGCTAACAAAAAAATCGGGGAACTGTCAAAGGGTTTCAGACAACGTGTCGGACTGGCACAGGCCATACTTCATAATCCCGATGTCCTTATACTCGATGAACCTACGTCGGGTCTTGACCCTAATCAAATAATTGAAATAAGAAACTTAATCTATGAGCTGGGGAAAAAGAAAACCATCCTGCTTTCAACACATATTATGCAGGAAGTAGAAGCAATATGCGACAGGGTGCTCATTATTAATAACGGTGAAATTTTAGCTGATGATAAAGCTAAAAATCTTCATTCCTATGGTAAAAAATCATCATACACAATACTTGTAGAATTTAATGTGCCTGTAGAAGAACCTACACTGATGAAAATAGGGGGGATTGAAAAAATAAAAGCGGTTAATGACTGCAGCTGGCTTATACAGCCCCTGGAAAACAAAGATATAAGACAGGAAATATTCAAATTTGCCGTGCAAAACAATCTGACAGTGTTATCACTTAGCAAGAAAGATAAAAGCCTGGAGGAAGTTTTTCACGAACTAACAAATCAGTAAATATTAGTGCATTAAATCAGGTGAGTATTTTTTTAATCTGAAAATATAAATATATTTACCGGTTCTAAATAAAAAGTGACAAAGCATTAACTAATAAAAGAATTATTATGGGATATTTATTTACATCTGAATCAGTATCTGAGGGACATCCTGATAAAGTAGCAGATCAGATATCTGATGCACTGCTCGATGAATTTTTAAGATATGATCCTGATTCCAAAGTTGCATGTGAAACACTAGTAACAACAGGACTGGTAATTTTAAGCGGTGAAGTAAAAACAAATGCATACGTTGATGTCCAGCAACTGGCAAGAAATGTCATAAGAAAAATCGGCTATACGGTATCTGACTATATGTTTGAAGCCGATTCATGCGGAGTGATATCAGCCATCCATGAACAATCACAGGATATAAACAGGGGTGTTGAGAGAGGGGCCGAAGAAGAACAGGGAGCCGGCGACCAGGGCATGATGTTTGGTTATGCAACAAGAGAAACAGATAACTATATGCCCCTTTCACTGGAATTGTCTCACCTGCTGTTAAAAGAACTTGCTGCAATACGAAGGGAGAAAAAAGTAATGACTTACGTGCGGCCTGACTCAAAATCGCAGGTCACTATTGAATATGGAGCTGACAACCAGCCTCAACGTATACATACTATCGTTGTCTCCACGCAGCATGATGAGTTTGATACCGATGAAAAGATGATTGTCCGCATAAAGACAGACATCAAAAATATCCTTATTCCCCGGATCCTCTCAAAATTACCTGAACGCGTAAAGAAACTTTTTGGCAACGATTATATTTTACATGTTAATCCTACAGGAAAATTCGTTATCGGCGGCCCCCATGGAGATACCGGACTAACAGGCAGGAAGGTTATAGTCGACACCTACGGCGGTAAAGGCGCACACGGCGGCGGTGCATTTTCAGGAAAGGACTGTTCAAAAGTTGACCGCTCAGCAGCCTATGCAACACGCCACATAGCAAAAAACCTTGTCGCTGCGGGCGTAGCCGATGAAGTGCTGGTTCAGATAGCCTATGCTATTGGTATCGCCGAACCTGTCGGTTTATATATTAATACTTATAATACCGCCAGGGTAAAGGAAACTGATGCTGAGATAGCTGTTAAAATAAGGGAGATGTTTGACTTGAGGCCCAGCTCCATAATAAAAAGATTCGGACTGAAGTATCCTATATTCCTGCCTACCGCTGCATACGGACATATGGGAAGAATCCCCTATTTCGATAACATCACAATTTACAGGAATAATGTCCCCGAAACCAAAAAGGTGGAATTCTTTACATGGGAAAAAACAGATTATGCCGATAAAATAAGAGCAGCATTTAAACTTTAATTGGAATTAGTCAAATAAAACTTTTTTAAAATTGTAAAAATTACTATTTTGCTCATTATAAAAGAATTCCTAATTAATAGATAAAATCAAAATGAAACCTGTAACGTTAACCCTAATTTTATTTGCCTTCTTAACATTTTCCCTGTCGGGACAAAATCTTGTACCTGCCCTGATAAAACTTAAAGATGGAGGTAATGTCGATGTTTATCATTTCGGACAGCTTGAGTGTAACAAAACCAGGTATTTCGACAGTTATATCATGCTAAAAGGAAGATATGAAAACATCCCCACAGAGATCAAAGATTACAATACTATAAGTAAAATGGTCTTAATCGGCTTTGATGATCCTCCTGTTGCATCAGTGGGAAATGAAAGGGCAAGAATTACTGTTTATAAAAGAAACGGAGTAATTGTCGACCTCGTTGAGGCTGAATTATTCTTATCCTGCTACGGAGTGGATGAAAAATATAACCAGATTAAGGTACAGATAATGAATCCGCTGACAGAAAAGGTTGTTGAGAGAACAATCGACATGAGAGATATAGACTCTATAATCTTTAAGGAAGTAAATTAATATATCATAAACGATGCTTATGTTTGCGGGGACTCCTTCCAGTCCCCGTTTTCTTTTATTAATGAAATTAACTCCTCTACGGCCTCTCCTTCCGGTATGTTTTTTTTGACCGCTGTCCTTGCTTTATAAAGAGTTACTTTATTCTTTCCTGTGCCCACATAACCGTAGTCAGCATCCGCCATCTCACCCGGTCCGTTTACAATACATCCCATAACAGCAATCTTCAATCCTTTTAAATGTGAAGTCCTTTTACGAATTTTAACAACTACCTCCTTTATGTTAAAATTGGTCCTCCCGCATGAAGGACAGGAAATATATTCTGTTCCCGATATTCTAACCCGCGCCGCCTGCAAAATACCAAAGGCTGTTGAAACTATTTCACCGGCTTTAATATTCCCTGAATTTGTGAGCCATATTCCGTCCCCCAGTCCGTCCAGGAATAAGCCCCCTGTGTCGGCCGCACTCTTGAGCTTAAAATCCTCGCTTTCACTTTCATGATAATCCCTCCTGATAATTACAGGTACATTGCAGCTTCTGTTTATTAACTCACAGAATAAAGCCCTCTGTTCTGCAAATCCGTTGATATTATTGGTCTCCGATACCAGTACAATTGTTGAATCGGCATATATCTCCCTGATAACATGATCACTTAATTCATCATAAAATATTTTTACAAAATTCATCCTGTCTGACTTTTCCCGTTCTCTAAAATAATCTGTTAAAGAAAAAAGAGGGAAATAATTATGCTTTTTACCCTTATATCCCTGCCACTTTTGAAAGTCCATAATTATTCCTTTAGCCTCAGGAATATCCATTTCATTGTCAATATCATTCACATACAAATAATCCGGTGCCTTATTACCGCTAAATGAAAAACCTTCCTTTTCCATATCCGCCACTACAACCGGATGATATTTTCCTCCCGTATTATTTACAGCAATTGTCTTCCTTTTATCATACCGATACGGATTCAGAGGATAGCCCGATAAAGGCTTTATTGATTTATGGCTGCCGCGGTCCGTAAAATAATTAACTAATTTCCTGGCAACAGGTATCTCCTCTTCAGGATCCTCAGTAAGCGATATACGGACAGTATCTCCAATGCCGTCAGCCAGCAAGGCCCCTGCTCCGACGGCAGATTTTATCCTCCCGTCATCACCCTCTCCGGCTTCAGTCACTCCAATATGTAAAGGAAAATACATACCCTCCTTAAGCATCTTATTCACCAGTAACCTTGTTGACTGTACCATAATCTGTGTATTACTGGCTTTCATAGATATCACCACCTCACTAAAATTCTCCTGCCTGCAAATTCTCAGGTACTCCATTGCAGATTCTGCCATTCCCCCGGGAGTATCGCCATACCTGCTCATGATCCTTTCAGATAAAGAACCGTGATTTGTTCCTATGCGTAAGGCCGTACTATTTTTTTTACAGGCATCAAGAAGTGGAATAAACCTTTCCTTTATATTTTCAATCCCCCTGGAATACTCATTTTCAGTGTATCCTGATTTTTTATATTTTTTCCTGCCGGCAAAATTTCCCGGGTTGATCCTTATCTTTTCGACAATAGCTGCTGCACGTTCAGCAATATCAGGATTAAAATGAATATCAGCAATTACCGGGGTTACATATCCTTTTTGTCTGAGCTCAGAAACAATACCTGACAAATATTCAACATCCTTAACCGAGGGGACGGTGATTCTCACATAATCGGCACCGGCATTAATCATCTTTATGCATTGGTTTACCGTGGCCTTTATATCCCCCGTGCTGGTGTTAGTCATTGATTGCAGCCTGACGGGATTGCCGGCACCTACAGGTACCTTACCTATATTAACTTCATCCGTTCTTCTGCGTGAATATTGTGTAAAACTGTCACAATAGCCGTAATCCATAGTCCCATTAATTAAATATACTGTCAAAAATAGTAATTCAGTATTAAATATTTTATATTTACTCTTTTATGATCCACGAATACATTGATGTTTTTAGTAATATACTGTGGTTATCAGCATTAATAAAGAAAGTAGAATTTAGTTAATTATAACGGGAAAAACAATTTCGACTCGGAATAAATAGGAGGTAAACTTATGGCTGAAAATAAGAATTTAGCGTTTATTAAGTCTGTTGTTCTTGCCTACGCCTTAGTATGTATAATCTATGGTCTTAG
>CAZOLY010000150.1:0-8295 GCA_964580815.1 uncultured Bacteroidales bacterium | reverse complement strand
AATATTAACTATGAACCCTAACCTACTTAAAACAATTATTATGAAAAAACTCCTTCAAGGACTCTAAAACTTACATTTTTTTATATACAATATTTATGCCAAATAATTTTTTTTACATGTCGCTTTTCCAAATGAATATTCCGTTTTTTATAGTACGTACATATTGTTTATTTATTATAAAATATAGATGATTTATATGCGAACCCGGTTGCGTGAATTGATTTTTTTTCAAACAAGGTCGCATGCATCTGCAGGCATCCAGTGCGGATCTTTACCTTCCCACTTTACGTTACACCCGATGGGATTCGTAACCGGAACGGAAACCGGCGTGCCCTCTGTAAGTTCAGCCAGGGCGCGGTCAAGATCATTTGCCGTCATCCTGGATGTATCTCTCGGACTGTCAACTCCGCGGCCCGTATAAACGAGTTCCCTTTTCTCATTAAAAACATAGAAGTGAGGTGTTCGCAGAGCTCCATAAATCCTGGCTATATCCTGTGTTTCGTCATACAGGTATATCCACGGGAACTTATAATCATTCATACGTTTCACCATGTTCTCAAAACTGTCTTCTTCATAAGTATTCTCACTATTGGAGTTAATGCCGACAAATTTTACATCCCTGGCAGCAAACTTCTCTGCCGTCTGCCTGGTTACTTCATCGGAACCTAACACATAAGGACAATGGTTGCAGGTAAAAAACACAACAAGGTATTTATTATCAAAATCCGATAGTTTATATGTTCTGCCGTCTGTGGCAGGTAAACTAAAATCCGGGGCTTTTTCTCCCGGTTGTAATGTGTATGCCATAATTATTTTTTTATATTGTTTTTAATGCTGTCGTAATGTTTCATTGCTTCAAGGCTCATACCCATGCTGGAGAATCCACCGTCATGAAACAGGTTCTGCATGGTGACTTTGCGTGTAAGGTCTGAAAACAATGTAATGCAATAATTTGCACAATCTTCAGCCGTGGCGTTACCCAGGGGTGACATTTTGTTTGAAAAGTCAAGCAGCGATTCCATCCCTTTTACCCCGCTGCCTGCAGTAGTCAGTGTCGGCGACTGGGAAATTGTATTTATGCGCACCTTCCTGTTCTTTCCGTAAATATAACCGAAACTTCTGGCTATAACTTCAAGCAGGGCTTTTGCATCTCCCATATCATTATATCCATGCAGGGTACGATGTGATGCTATATATGACAGCGCCACTACCGACCCCCATTCCTTAATTGCATCCATTTTATAGGAAGTTGACAGTATCCTGTGAAAAGATAAAGCCGATATGTCAAGTGTCTTAATAAAGAAATCATATTTGAGATCATCATATGACAATCCCTTTCTTACATTCTGGGACATGCCTATTGAGTGCAGGATAAAATCAAACTGGCCCCCAAAAATTTGGACAGTCCTCTTTATCAGATTATCCAAATCTTCCATACTGGTGGCATCTGCCGTAATAACTTCTGCATTGAGCTTTTTTGCCAGCTGATCTATGTCACCCATCCGGCGGGCAGCGGCCGTATTGGAAAGTACAAGTTCAGCACCCTCACTGAAAGACTTCTCAGCAACCTTCCAGGCAATAGATTTTTCATTCAGTGCACCAAAAATAAGTCCCTTTTTTCCCTCTAAAAGTTTACAAGTCATTTTGATCAAATTTTTCACAAATTTACAACAAAAGAATTTTAGTAATGTTCAACTCTAAAACAACAATTCATTTTGTGGATTGTTATAAAGCTAAAATCATTAATAAAAAAAGTAATCATGAACAATAAGAATATTATTCTATTAATTATGGTAAATTTATTTATTACTACATCCTGTTTTAATCAAAACAACAAAAAAGTGAATAAGGAAGAACTTAAAAAAACATTAACACCGATGCAATACTCAGTAACCCAGGAAAATGCGACAGAGCCGCCTTTTCAGAATGAATACTGGAATAATAAAAAAAAAGGAATTTATGTTGATTTAGTAACCGGCGAACCTTTGTTCAGCTCCCTGGATAAGTTTGATTCAGGCACAGGCTGGCCCTGTTTTACCCGTTCATTAAAAGATAACAACGTGGTTAAAAAGCTCGACTATAGCCACGGGATGGCAAGAACAGAGGTCAGGAGCAAAACCAGCGATTCACACCTGGGTCATGTATTCAACGACGGACCTGAACCAACAGGACTAAGATATTGCATCAATTCTGCTGCAATAAAGTTTATCCCCCTTGAAGATCTTGAGAAAGAGGGGTACGGAGAATATTTAAAACTGTTTGAAGAAAAACCTCAAGAAAAGACTACGAAAGAAACCGGACTTGATACTGCAACATTTGCGGCAGGATGTTTCTGGGGGGTTGAAGAAATTCTTAAAAAAGTTGACGGCGTCGTAGAAACAACTGTCGGTTATACCGGTGGCAATATGGGGAATCCGGGTTACAAAATTGTAAGTACGGGCAAGACAGGTCATGCTGAGGCCGTGCAGATTATATATGATCCCAATATAATAAGTTATGAAGAGCTGCTGGATTACTTCTGGCGGTTACACGATCCTACGACAGCGGACAGGCAGGGCCACGATATTGGCAGCCAGTACCGGTCTGTCATTTTTTATCATAATGAAAAACAAAAAATTGCAGCTATAAATTCAAAGGAAGCATTTGACAGGTCAGGTGTCTTCAAAAATAAGGCAGTTACTCAAATTGTGCCGGCCACAGCTTTCTACCCTGCAGAAGAATACCACCAGGACTACTTCGAAAAGAATGGCGGCCGCGTCTGCCATATCCTGAGAGATAAATAATAAAATATGATAAAACAATAACCGTTTATAATGTAATAATCTTATTTTTGCGAGTAATTTCATTGGTTATTAATATTCGCGAGTTTCAATATTTATGAACATTAATAATATCTACAGGTATATCTCCAGTCATCTGTTATTGAGAAACCTGATACTGGCATTCATTTTTTTCATTATAATCATCTTTTTAACCTTTAAATGGTTAAAAGTATATACACGTCATAACCAGGCCCTTTCAGTGCCCGATCTCACCGGATTAACAATTAAGGAAGTTCAGAATGTTTTATCCCGGAAAAAATTAAAATATGTATTGTTTGACTCTGTTTACGTGAATGAATTTGAAAGGGGAACTGTTGTGGATCAACATCCTGCCCCCGGCTTTATAGTTAAAAAAAACCGTAAGATATTCCTGACAATGAATTCGGTGAACCCTGAAAAGATCCTTATGCCCGATTTGGTTAATTTAACATTGAGACAGGCCCTGTCAAAGTTAAAATCCTGCGGACTCAGGGTCGGTGATATGATTTATGAACCTGACCTGGCAATTAATGAAGTGCTGGAACAAAAATATAATGGCTACCCGATAAAAAAAGGAGATACGCTGATCAGAAACTCCAGGATAGATCTTGTTATAGGAAAAGGATTAAGTAACGAAAAGACTGTTGTTCCTGTAATAGTTGGATACACTATCCAGGAAGCACAAAGCATACTTGCAAGTATCGTATTAAAAATCGGTAAGCCAACTTTCGATTCATCAGTTGCAGACTATGAAGATTCCATGAGAGCCATAATATTCAAACAAATACCGGCACATAATAAAAGTCAATTAATACCGTTAGGTTCTTCAATAGATGTATGGCTGACTGTCGATTCCAGTAAGCTGGAATTGTATGAATCGGCGGACACATTAGATAATGAATGGGATGATTAAATATCTTAAGACTGGCTGTTTATTTTTTTTTGCAGCTCTATACTGTTATAACGGTTATAACCAGGAGATAATTGGCCTTACCGAAAACCGGCTGATAAAGAGCAGCCTGAAAAATTACTCATCCAGGATGAAGAGTACTGAAAACGCCGAACAGCTAAACCTCCCTTTTTTCGATGATTTTTCAACATCTTCGGTTTTCCCCGATCCTGGTTTGTGGGAGGACAAATATGCATTTATAAATTCATCCTATCCGGTCGAACCGGTATCAATTGGTGTTGCAACACTCGATGCTATTGATGATGAGGGCAACATTTATGCTACAGGCAATGATATCACACCTTCTGACACTTTAACCTCCCGGCCCATAAACCTGTCCGGATATAAAGGTACCGGACAGCCGGTAACTTTGAGTTTCTGGTACCAGGCAGGCGGCAAAGGCGAGCCCCCGGAAGAAAAAGACACTCTCCTGCTTGAATTATATTCTCCAAAAGACAACTTATGGACAGGATCTGCATGGAAAGCTGAAATATGGCCCACAGATACATTTATCCAGGTTATTATATCTATAGATGACAGTTTGTTCCAGGATGGTTTTAAATTCCGGTTCAGAAATTATACAAGCATATCATCCAAAGAAGTAGTGCAGGGACAGGGAGCGTTGAGCAACTCTGATCAGTGGCATCTCGATTATATTCAACTGGATAACCGTTCGGTTGAAGAACATACGAGGATCAATGACATTACATTCATCGAACCGCTAAGATCAACTCTGCGACAATATGAGTCGGTGCCATGGTCACATATAGACAATGTTATTACAGATGAAAGAATTGATACTATTCCCATTTTTATAAGGAATGCTTATGAGCGTATGGCACCCCCTGATGACTCAACGACAGTTACACGCCAGTACTTTATAAAGGATTTAAATAATAATACATATTTTATTGAACCATATCCTGCCGGCGGCATAACGGAAAAATTTATAAATAACGCCATTATTGACCGAGGAGACAGGTTCAAGCCTTATTACCAGCATACCGGATCTGATGCCGGTTTGTTTGAGGTTGCTGCCTACTTTAAAAATACAGAACACTATAAGGGGAATGATACGGTTAAAAGAATTGAAAAATTCCTTGACTATTATGCCTATGATGACGGTACTGCCGAATATGGCTTTGGTATTTCAGGAGAATCCTCAAGGGGCGCACTTCTTGCATACAGGTTCAAGCTTTACAAAGCCGACACCATCAGGGCAGTTGATTTTTATTTTAACAAAACCAGAAATAATTTCACTTCTTCAAAATCATTTAAATTATGTATATGGGATAATTACAAAGGACTCCCGGGGGATCTGATATATCCTGAAGACCTGGACCGGAGCCCTTATTTATATCCCGACACATCAAAAGGATTAAACGAATTTACCAGGTACTCGCCCGACACCTTGCTGATTGTATCAGATACAATTTATGTAGGCTGGCAACAGACCACAGAGGAGTTTTTAAATCTGGGCTATGACATAAATAATGCCAATAAAAAAAATATTCTGACCAACATTACAGGTATATGGAAATCGTTTGATGAAAGTCCTTCTATCGAAGGCTCACTGATGATCAGACTAGTAATGGGAACCAGGCAAATAACCACGTCAGCTAAAGAGACTGTAAAAATAAATGAAGAGCTTCTGAATATTTATCCAAACCCTGCTGATGAATATATCAATATTCAATATCCTTTTTCAATTGATGATTATAATTTATCGGTTACAATTTATGATTTCTCCGGAAGAACCATATACATGTCCGGTAAGGCTGCCCCGGTTATAAATATATCCGGCCTCAGTCCCGGATTATATGTCTTAAGGTTAAGCGGACACGGATTTGCCCCTGTTAATAAGAAATTCATAATATCCCGTTAATACAATATGCACGCGATGCAGGAGGAACTTAATGAACAAAATGAACTGTTTGAACACCACCGGTTTAATGTTGATAAAGGCCAGGGTTTACTGAGGATTGATAAATTTTTGTCCAATAAACTTGAGAATATTTCAAGGACAAGGATACAGAATGCTGCCAGGGCCGGCAATATTCTTGTTAATGATGCTCCTGTAAAACCAAATTATAAAGTTAAGCCAAATGATATAATATCAATTGTGCTACCCCATCCGCCCAGGGAAATTGAAATTATACCCGAGAATATTCCTGTTAACATAGTATATGAAGATGACGACATAATCGTTGTCAACAAAGAGCCCGGTATGGTTGTTCATCCCGGCCATGGCAATTATACAGGAACGCTGGTAAATGCATTAAGCTATCATTTAAAAGACCTGCCTTTATATGAAGCCGGTGAAATAAGACCGGGATTAGTGCACAGGATAGACAAAGACACATCAGGAATACTTGTAGTTGCCAAAACAGAGATTGCCTTGAATAAACTTGCAAAGCAATTTTATGATCATACTGTTGACCGGACATACATTGCTCTTGTGTGGGGCAACCTTGAAAGCGATGAAGGGAAAATATCAGGCTACATAGGAAGGAGCAAAAGGGACAGGATGAAAATGCATGTATTCTCCGGTGAAGAATACGGCAAACATGCAGTCACTCACTATAAGGTTATGGAAAGGCTGGGATACGTAAATCTTATCGAGTGCAGGCTTGAAACAGGGAGAACCCACCAGATAAGGGTACATATGGAGCATCTTAAACACCCGCTATTCAATGATGAACGCTACGGCGGTGATAAAATACTTAAGGGCACAACATTTTCAAAATACAGGCAATTTGTAAAGAACTGCTTTAAAATATTACCCAGGCATGCACTTCACGCAAAATCACTGGGATTTGTCCATCCCTCAACAGGAGATCATGTGTTTTTTGATTCCCCCCTGCCCGATGATATGCAGGCTGTCATTGAAAAATGGAGAAGTTATGTTGCGGGAAGAACATAAAAAAACTGCACAAAATGCATCATTATTAAAAAACTTAAAACTAACAGTCTCTTTATACCGGGAATCTTAATAATACAGATTGTGCAGTTTTTCTACTAAGGATTTAATCTATAGAAGCATCACGGGGGTTTAGGTTTTGGAGGCTTTGTCACATCATCCTCCTCACCTTCATCGACTAGTAACCATAACGGCAATTCACAGTTTTTCATAATTAATAAATTTAGTTCTGTGTTACCTACTCTGTATGCTTTTCGGTATCCGCTTAAATCTTGATTAAATTAAAGAATTTGCCAAATAATATCAAGTATTTATTTAAATAATATTTTTGTATAGAATTTTCATAGCTGCATAATAATATTATGAATTCATATTTTATAAAAGCCTGTATCCTCTTTGTTTTTAATACAGGTTTCATTTTAAATACAGCCGCATATTATATGGTTGAAAAGGGTAATGACAGCCTGTGCCGGGAAAATAACCCTGCCGGTTTAATAAATAAGGGAAAAAAGCTGCTTGATATGGGTGAATTTGACAGTCTTGAACTGCTGCTTAAAAGGATTAATAACAATTACTATAGCCGGTTAAAATCAGATCCGGCAATTAATTCTGAATACGATCTTCTTAATGGAAAATACCTTAATATTACTGGTAATCAAGATGCCGCAATACATATTTTTGAAAGGTTGAAAAATGAAAATGAAAAGGCAGAGAATAAAAATTATATCTTGCTGATACAAATACATAACGAACTGGGTTATGCGAATTATATGAATATAAATTATGAAGAGGCAAAAAACCATTATCTGGAATCCTTAAGGTTATACAATAAATATTGTAATAACAATATAGTCCTTATTGATATTCTCAGCCGGATAATTAATGTTTATATATACCAGGATAATATTCATGAAGGTCGCGAATACTTCAACAAATGCGTTAACATGATTGATTCTCTTAACTACCCTGTGAACAAGGAGTTGTTTGATTCATATATTTTATGCAGTCTTTACTATAGTATGATATGTAATGATGATAAGGCAATGGAATACTTAAATATTGCAGAAAGTATACTTGCATCCGCTTATAATTCGACATACTATAAATATTGTATATTGTATTACTATCAGGGCAGAATAATTATGCTACTGGGGAAACTTGACAAAGCCCTGGTCTATTTTGATAAATCCCTGAAAATGGCAGAAATGTCGGCTGCTTTGAGTAAATTTATTTACCTGAGTCATGATAAACTTGCGTTGATATTCTTTTATAAGGATGAATATGGCAAATCCAATGAATACTTCCTGGAAAGTTTAAAATATATAAAGAATACAGGTATTTCACCTGATCCTACATATTGCAATATAGGAGATAACTATTCCTTATTAAATGAATTTAATAAGGCTGAATACTATTACAATTTGGCTGAGAGAGAAGCAAAAAGTGAACCCGATAGGAATAAACTGATCCTTTTTTACATATATTTCTCAAAAAGTCTGCTGTACAAGAAAATGAAAGAATTTGACAGGGAGAAAAAATATTTGACCATGGCACATGATGCCGCTGTAAAAAACAATGTATACAGAAACCGTGAGATGGCAATAATACTGAGGGAGCTGGGAAGA
>CAZOLY010000149.1:4937-8298 GCA_964580815.1 uncultured Bacteroidales bacterium | reverse complement strand
CCTTTCCTGGCCTTCTTATCATGCGATTCAAGTAAAGAACGGATTTCTTCTTTTGAAGCGCCTCTTTTTATTACCGTTACCATATTGTTCTTTTTTCTACAAATTTAACAATTTGTATGACTTCAAAGAAAGTTGGAAAAAATAAAAGTGTAGTTAAAGTGTTCCTGGATGCTTTTATTACTAAAGGTGAAATTAAACAGCTGGCCTTGTAAATGAGCGATAATAACTATACAAGTGAGCAATACCAAGCCTTGCGTTATAGCAATGAACAATTTGATAAAAATGTCCTGTTTATTGCTTCAGGCGCATTAGGTATTTCTTTTGCTTTCATTGAAAAAGTAGTTCCTGACTTACAAAATGCATCGCATAGCCATTTTTTAATTATATCCTGGTTCTTCTTTGCTGGTGTTATATTCATCAGCCTGGTTGCCCATTTTATTTCAATTAGGGCAAACCGCTGGGCTATTGAGCATAATAAAAATGATAACAACTACGATAAAGTTTGCCGGAAATGGAACCTGGCAATAAGAGGTATTAATATTCTAATGATCCTGGGATTGCTCCTGGGGATTATATGGCTGATTTGTTTTGTTAATCTAAATATCTAAGGCTATGGCTGATAAAAAACCAAAGGTAAAAATAAAAGGACATATCAGGGATAAGCAAGTTGAAAGAAAAGCAATGGAGATACCTCCTAAAAAACCTAAAACTCCTGGTGGTAGTAACTCTAAAAACTCAGGGAAAAAATAAGAAAAAAAACAGCCGTTAATTGGCCGGATGAAACAGGTTTTCATTCTTTTGTTATGCTTGCGCTATATGGGGGTGGCCGAGTGGCTTAAGGCGGCCGATTTATAACCGGTTAAACCTTATTCGGGTTTCAGGGGTTCGAATCCCCTCCCCCCCGCTTAACAAAAAACCCGGTCAGTGCCGGGCTTTTTCATATTATACCTTATAATAAAAAACCTAATCTAGTAAATAAATGTTATACCCAATTGTATAATTAGTATTATTTTCTAAGATTACCCTAATCCCTATATATGTTGGTTTCTTATTATTTAAAGCTCTTACTTCCCAAATGCCTTCTACTCTTTTTATTACTCTCGCTTCACCATTTACGACTTCTGGAACTAATTGAGAAGAAGGTATATTGGGCACTTTTAATTGTATTCTTGAATAACTGGTAGAATTAATTTTTTTATCCAATACTTTGATAAAGACAGAATCAAATTTAGGAATATTATTAGTATCTAATTTTACATATTCAAAAGTTAAATTGTTCAACGTATCATAATGACTTGATGCTATTATTGTATCTTTTCTGAATGATATCTTCTTCTTTATTGCCCCATTTGGATGATACTCAATGTAATTGCCGTGTTTCATATTATTTAAATAAGGAGATTCCCACATTATTTGCCCATCAGGGTAATATACTTTGCATTCAGTAATGTAGCCATTTTTATAATTGACAATTTTTTCTATTTCTCCGTTTTCATAATAGAATTTTGCTTGCTCATGATAGTCATTATTCTTGTTAAGTTTTATTATAGATTTAATACTACCATCACTATAATACTCCTTTTGTGTTTTTTGACAGCTTATTACAAGTAATGAAATAAAAGTAATAGCTACTATTCTATTTTTTACCAGTTGTTCCATGCTCGTTGAAAATCTTTTTTATTTGACTTCTTTTCAGATGAATTATTTAAATTCTTTTTTGTGTAATTAACTTTTCCATTACTTGAAGAATCTTTTTTAATCCAAACACCTGCAGAATCAGGGGAACCCCACTGCTTCACAACCTCAGTAACAGGCTCTGCTGCGGTATTTGAACTCGGTACAACATTTCTCAATTTTCCATGACTGTCTGTTTTATCTCCAGTAGATTCTTTAATACTTCTGTCAGAAGTAGTTCCGTTATTCCTACTGGATACTTCACTAGCTGCATCCTTTACTTTGTCTATACCTTTTGCTGCACTTAAAGGACTTCTTCCTGGATAAGGCCCTGCACCAGCGCTTCCTATGGCAGGTAGTAAATCATCAACATTTACTTCTGCATCAGGATGTTCAGCAGTTGTTCTTGTTGGTGATGCCCCTCCAGATTCTGATACTAATGGTATACCTCCAGGCTGTGATTCTCCACTACCACCTTCATCTAATTTAGCTAAAAATCTTCCAATTTTGTTAATTACCCTTTTCAACCAACTTGGTCTTTCAGCGGTAACCTTAACTTCATCCAAATTTACATTTGGTAACCCAGTATTTGGATCTTGTTTTAAAGTATCCAATCCAAATGGGTCAATAAAGTTAATGGGATTATTAAAACAGTAATGGTATGGATTGTAATTAAAATGCCATTCAGATAGTGGATCTGTAACATGGTATCTCCCAAGCTGCGGGTCATACATCCGTGCGCCGTAATCGTACCAAATTACTTCGCTTATGTTTATTGTATTAATGCACAATAACATTAATTACTTCGCATGTCTGCATATTCCATATATTATCTTTATAATTAACTTTCAATGTTGGCAATATTTCAAGCATTTCCTTTGTATAATCTTCTTGTTTATTGTTTAAAATTGTAGTCCCTAATAATATATATGTTCCAAAAGTCATTTTAACTTTTTGTTTTGGCATTATTTCTAAAATATCTTTATCAACAAATGGTAATGATACTACTTCTGTAATATATTCCTTACCTCTAAAACGAAAAATAATATTGGTTTTTGAATTTGAAGGATATATAATTATTATTGAATCTGAGAAATTTTCAATTATGCATTCAAATCCTATATATGGACCATTTTCCAAATCTTCATCAATAATATTTTCTTTCAATTCAATTATAACATTTGATAAATTAAGATTATAGATATTAAAACTTAATTGAGCTGATATTTTATAACATACTAGAAGAAATAAAACTAATGTTAAAATCTTTTTCATTCTATTTAATATTTTGGTATTAAAACTGCTGGTTTAGGCCTCAAAGGAAATAACATATTATGTTTAACTCCATATAGTTGTACAGCCCTTTGATAACTATGTCTCGTATCTTTGTAACTACTATGACTCATTTGGGTAGATATAGCTCTTTGTTCTCGCCATTCATTAGGCATATTATCATAACCATCAAATCCTAATAACTTATAATCTTTATAATGTTTCTCTTCATGAGCAAAGGCATTAGTTATCTCATTAGCATGATCAGCTATTTTTGTTTCTCTATTTCCTTCAATTTTAATATCTATCCATTCAGAAGTTTGTCCATCTTTCTTTTCAGCATGAAAAGTTAAGCCTCCTGCACCTGTTTCATTTTCTTCAGCTTTTGCAGATAAATCTGTAGGATTATAATGAT
>CAZOLY010000149.1:0-4927 GCA_964580815.1 uncultured Bacteroidales bacterium | reverse complement strand
AATTCCATTGCCTTCTCCACATTATAAGTTA
Source organism: uncultured Bacteroidales bacterium (assembly GCA_964580815.1). Classification (GTDB taxonomy): domain Bacteria; phylum Bacteroidota; class Bacteroidia; order Bacteroidales; family UBA10428. The sequence continues at coordinate 4,896 of CAZOLY010000149.1, read as the reverse complement.
CAATACCATTTTCATCTTTTGATTGTATATTACTCCAATTCTCTTGACTAATAATTCGGACATAATCATCTACTGTATTATCTGAACCCAAGTAATTTCCATTTGCATCGAAATAATCACTAAAACCACCAATATCAAAAACAATTATAGGATTATTTTGAGCATATCTGTAAGGAGTTAAATCATAAGCATTTTCTGCCATCGGATCAATCACATGCCACCTCCCAAGTTGCGGGTCATACATGCGTGCGCCGTAATCGTACCAACCTACTCCAAGTTGCAGCTATCAATTATCCTGGGCTTTATTATTTAATTCCTTTAACCTATTTTCATACTTTAAATAATCCTCCCCTAAAAAGTCTATAATAAGAGTGTCTGCATTAAGGATTATAAATTTTCCTTCAACTTTATTATATTGATAAGTTTGCGGAAATAGTGAACCATCATAAATCATTTCAGGAATTTCTTTTTGATAATGATCATCCTCTTTCTTTGTCAAATTATTAAGACATAAATTATATAATTCGATTTTCTTGCTATCTTTTCGTGTTATAAAAACAACATTTCTATCAAGTATTTTAAAATTTATAAAATCGAATGAAATATTTGGATTATAAAATTCAAGGTATTTAGGAAAAGAATTAAAAACCCATATAGTAAAATAATCAATTGAATCTCTTTCAAAAAAATAAACAGAATAGACAGAATTTCTATCTAACAACTTTTTATCATTTTCAAGAATATAGTTTTTTATACATTCATATAATTCAGTTTTAATGCATGTATCACTGATCACAGGTCTTTCTTGGAAATCTTTTTCTTTGACATAACTCTTTCCTCTTATACAGGATAGAATTAGCAAAAAAATTAGAATGTTAAAACAAAATAAAGTCTTTGACATTTTAATACATATTAATAAAACGCTTATAGTTGTTGTATATATGACGTATATAACTACTTTTCCCTTCCTTAACACTATATAACCTTGTTGATTTTGGCATATAAACATAATTATTGTAGTTTATACTATATGAATTGCTTCTATCTCCCCACATTGATTCCATCTCACTATTAAAATTATTTGGTTCACGAGGATGAGAATGAATGCTTGTGACAATTTCATCCTTTCCAAATGTATTATAGCAGATATTTTCAAGACTAGATGTTTGAATTCCGTATTTAATTTCGCCATCTACTTTTGCATAATTAATGTTCCATTCAACATTTGTATTGTCAGATACAAACTTGAAAATTTTTAGCATGTCATCACTACTTCTTTTATCAGTTATTGCAACTCTTGTATCGCCTTGTTCAATTACATTTCCTTCTGCATCTTCAATAACAGGCTTACTTTTTGATTGTGATAATTGATCTAAAATATTTCTATTTTCAATAGTAATTGAATTAATTCTATTCCCTTTGTTATCTATCGAAAATAATTGATGCGTTTCACTTTCTTTTTTCCAAGTTGTCTGTCCTCTTGAATTTATTTCCCATTCATCCATTCCATCTGGATCGATAATATTAATTGGATTATCATAAGAATATCTATACGGCGTCCATGAATAGGATGAATCTACCATCGGATCAATCACATGCCACCTCCCTAGCTGGGGGTCATACATGCGTGCGCCGTAATCGTAATAATTCAAAGAACTCAATCCGGACTGGCCGGCCTTTTGCTTAATTTATTTTGACTATATTGTATTTATTAACTTTAAAAGTATCAACTTTTACAACTTCGGAACGCTTCATCTCAATTAATTTCATAACTTTTTCTTTTGAGTTTACTGTATCCTGTCCAATAAGATATATAATATTCTCATTGTTAGTTATAAAATAGTTTGAATATTTGTTTATAAACAAATAGCCTTTATTAGCTGCCTTGGAGTTTAATTGAATAGTGCGAGTACTATCTTGAGTGGAAATAATAATTTGCGGTTTATAGAAGTCCTTTTCTTTTAATTTATCATAGTAAAATTCCTTTAATATTTCAGGGATGTCATCTCGATTTAAATAATCAATATACGTTGTTGTATTTTTATTATATTTTTCATACCCTATAACATCACCACTAATGTTCTTTTTCTTTTGTGATGCACAAGAAACAAAAACACAACATATTATTATTTTTATTATTAGTGCTTTCATATTATTTCTTGTATATAGTTGGTATAGTTTTACTATGATTCAAATCATATGGTCTAAGTGGTAAGCCTATGATAGACCTTACTTTATTCTCATAATCAATTACTTTTCCTCTATAGGTAAGGTTTGTTGTGATCGCTTCTCCTATTTCATGAAACAATCCACTTGTTGTATTTTGTTGAACAAATTCTTGAGTATTAGTTAATATTCCAATTGGAGTATCTAATGAAACATTTACGCCTGAAATTGTAGGAGAAACAACAATTAAATCCTGTATTTCACCATTAATATTAACATCCCTGGCTGTTAAAGCCCCTCCAAATTCAGCTGTACTGTATGTTTTTGCATCTTCACCAGTGCCCACAGTATAACTTTCTTCATACACTACATTAGTTGTTTTTTCTTCACCCATTAACTTTTTCATTCCTTTATAAATCTGCTTTTGCTCCTTTGTCAAAGATTTTTTATCTCCTGTAAAAACAAGCATTCCTGATTCAGTGTGTTCAAAATATTCCGCATTATCACTAAAAACATTCTGAATATCATTATTAAAAGACTCTCGATATTCTTCTGCAACATGAATACTGTCCCCATTAACATCTATAAAAAGTACAGGATTATTTGCACCGTATTGATAAGGAGTAAAATCGTAATATTTCTCAGCAAAGGCATCCAGCGTATGGAACCGCCCAAGTTGCGGGTCATACATCCGTGCGCCGTAATCGTGATAATTCAAAGAACTAAGCTGGGCTTTTTATATCAATCCATGTTCTTCATTGTTTTCTCTATTTCATCATAAAATAGCTTTAAAATTTCTTCATATTGTACTAAATTCTCCATTTTATCGGATAACAACTTTTTAAAATCTTCATAATTATATTCAATATCTGATGTCCCTTTCTCTTTAAAATAGAGCTCATAACCTAAATATTGAGCATATATTTTCAAAATATGTTCATTATTACTAAAATAATTAATTACATATGTTGGAGAGTTTAAAATTATTGTTTGACAATAACTACCTATCATTTCCGCTAAAGCACCATCTGCATTAATACAAATTTGATTAAAAAGGAAAAAATATAATGCGGATATTTTTTCTTTTTTAGCAAAAAAAGACAAGGTATCAAGCAAATTAATTGTTTGATTATTATCTCCTATTTTTAGATTTCCTTGATAAAAGGCAACTACTTCCCTATTAACCTCTTCTGAGTTAAGTATGTCATCTTTCTGATTGTCTGTCAAGTCTTCCCAATAAACATAATTACATAACAAATTAATTTGATTACAGTTTCTGTTATTTTGTGGACAAAAGAAGCTAAATAAACTTATTATGAAAATAAATTGTATAGACATGTTTTATTGACCCCCATTATTATTGTAATTATTTAAAAGATTATTAACAAAATTCTGCCAATACTCAAGCTCGTTTTCCGGTACTTGATAAGTTACATTTATTTTTGGTTCTGATTCTACATAATTATCTGGAGTTTCAACCTTTTCTAGATCATCTACAATAGTAACTTGACCAGGAACTTCTTCTGCATTATTTGCTTGTAAATTATCTGTTGTCTGTTTAAATGTTGCCATATCAGTATCATATGCTCGTAAGCACCCCCATGTCTTTTCTAATTTCGGATTTGAAACAGGTGTCCATTGCTTTTTCTTTGAATTAAAAGTTTCTTGTCGACCACCATGAATACGAATATCGGTTAAATTCCTAGTGTCTATTTCTGATGCTTCTCCAGAAACCGGAGTCATGTTTAATCTAGCGTTCGGCCCGAGTGACTTTCTACTGCCTCCTGATATCCAAGGATTATTATCAGGGATATCATATACACCCAATGGAGTGTCTGCTTTTTTTACGGTTCTATCATGTCCTCCAGTTCCTTCTGCTCTTACAGTATATCTAAAGACTTCATTACCATTTCTATCAGTTACAATAGCAATACCATAGCCATATTCTCCTCTATTATTGTATACATGTACCGTGACGTCCCAATTACCGGTTGGATCAATTTTTAATATTGGATTATTTCTAACATAATTGTAAGGTGTCCATGATGATATTTTTTCCATAAGAGGATCTAGTGTGTGCCACCTCCCCAGTTGCGGGTCATACATGCGTGCGCCGTAATCGTACCAGTCAAGTTTTTTGCTTTCCATCATGTCGTCCTGTAATTCCTTATTGTTGTAAAGATACTTATTTTCCGTGTAATCGCTTGTTGTCGATGTATTGTAATCCACCAGGTTAAACGCCAGTCCGAACGGGTAATAGTTCGAGTGCTGAAGCATATCTATATTGCCTCCAAGGTCCGTGCCGTTAAATACCGTACGTGTGTTGCCAAGATGATCCTTCATATAGTATTCATAAAGCCATCTTGTGCCATCCTCGGTCTCATACGGAACTATGCGCCCCTCTTCAGTGATTATATAATCTATATCATTATCCGAATATACTATCTCGCCTATATAATGCGTTACCTCGTCCGTACCCATGCTGACGTCCTTATACTTTACAAGCTTGCGTCCCGAAGCATCATAATGGTAAAAAAGCTTGTTGTCTCCACCAAAATCAATAACCTCGGGCAGGTTCAGGTAGTTATATTCTATGTCAAGGTTCTTCCCTCCGTCATGATCCATATTTCCATTGTCATCATAAGTATATGTGCCGCTCGTGCCTGGGTAATCATCTACCTGCGATGAGGCCGTGCCGTTGTCCGTGACGGACTGAAGCTGGTTAATAGC
>CAZOLY010000148.1:0-8340 GCA_964580815.1 uncultured Bacteroidales bacterium | reverse complement strand
TCTATACAGCACGCCAACCAGGAGATCGGTACAATTCAGGATATTACCGGCATTGCCGGTATTTGCAGTGAGAAAGGTGTTCTGTTTCATACAGATGCCACTCACACCTTCACACGGGTTCCCCTCGATGTCAGCATTATACCTGTGGATTTAATAACCGTATCTGCCCATACAATTCATGGCCCCAGAGGTATAGGAGGACTGTATATCCGTAAAGGAACAAAATTAGCCAAGTGGGTAGATGGTGGCTTCCAGGAATTCAACCTCAGGGCAGGGATGGAAAACATACCTGGTGCAGCAGGATTCGCCAAAGCAGTAGAACTGGTCACTCCTGAAGAAACGATGCAATTGCAGTCAATGCGCGACCACATTATTGACCGCATACTGGCCAGGATACCAGATACCGTCCTTAACGGTCATCGCTGGAAAAGGTTACCGCAAAATGCCAACCTCTCGTTCCATTTCATAGAGGGCGAGGCTATCACCCTTCACCTGGACATGCACGGATTTGCAGTAAGCACCGGCTCTGCATGCTTCAGTCGTTCCCTGGAAGGCAGCCATGTTATCTTCGGTATTGGTGGTGACCATGAAAGAGCGCATGGGTCAATGCGCTTTACCTTCGGACGTTATAACACGATGGAGGATGTCAGCGATGTTATCCAAACTCTGGAGGAAGTGGTACAGGAGTTGAGAAGTATTAGCCCACTGGGCAAAGAAAAAGAAAATGAAGGTTACCCTTGTTGACAAAGCAGCTATAGAAAGAAGCGGTGCAGTGGCTATGGGACTGTCAGCTATAAATCTCTACCTGGGTTTGAAAAACAAAAAAAATACTATCACAGATTATGTTAATTATGTTAAGAATGATCTTATGGGTATTACCAGGGATGATTTGGTAGCCAATATTGCCCGTCATGTTGATTCATCAGTTCACTTGTGTGAGAACTGTGGTTTGCCGATATGGAAAGATGCAGAAGGCAATTATATAAATGAAGGCCGCTGGCAAATTATGATTCATGGCGAATCTTATAAGAATATTGTTGCTGAAGCAGCGAAAAAGGCTATAAAGGAGCTGGGGGAAAACGGCGAATACTTTGAAAGGATTTTTATAGCAGAGCCGCTTATAATTGATAATCAATGTGTAGGAGCAGCCGGATTTAGTACCCGCGAGAATAAGGTATATATATTTAAGGCCAGGGCAGTGCTGGCAGCTATGGGCGGTGCTGTTCATATTTTCAGGCCACGCTCCGTAGGAGAGGGGTTGGGCCGGTCATGGTATCCTCCTTTTAATTCAGGCTCGAGTGCATATTTTACAATTAAGTCAGGTGCTGAAATGACTTCCCAGGAGGTGAGGTTTGTCCCCGTAAGATTTAAAGATGCCTATGGGCCCGTGGGAGCCTGGTTCCTGTTATTCAAATCGATCGCAACAAACGCCCTAGGTGAAGACTATATGAAAAAACATGCGGCAGAGTTGAAGAAATGGGCTCCTTATGGTACCACAAATCCTGTTCCTGCGAACCTCAGAAATTACCTCATGATGATTGAAATTGAAAAGGGCAACGGCCCCATCTACATGAAGACAGATGAGGCAATAAAAAATCTTATGGATAGCCTCACAAATAAAATGGCTGCTGCACAGAAAATGAAAGAACTGGAATCCGAAGCATGGGAAGATTTTCTGGATATGACAGTAAGCCAGGCATTGCTCTGGGCATCAACTAATGTTGAGCCCGAAAAGAGGAAGTCTGAAATTGCAGCATGTGAGCCCTATTTTATTAGCTCTCATTCAGGCGCTTCAGGAGCATGGGTCAGCGGGCCCCGTGATCTGCTGTCAGGAAAATACCACTGGGCCTATGATAATATGACCACTGTCAGAGGCCTGTTCGCTGCCGGTGATGCATCGGGAGCATCAAGCCATAAATTTTCTTCAGGCTCATTTACGGAAGGGAGGATAGCAGCAAAAGCTGCAATAGCATTTTGTGCTGACAGCAGCTTCAGGGATACTATAGATAAAGATAAGATTCATGAGCTGAAAAAAATCATGCTGCGGCCGTTGGCTACTTATTCAAAATACAATAACTATTCGAATGATGAGGATGTGAATCCTTATTTTATTAAACCCAAAATGTTTATGTTCAGGCTTCAGAAAATTATGGATGAATATGCAGGGGGTACGGGTACAGCATTTAAGACTTCAAAAGCCTTGCTGGAAAAAGGACTTGAATTCTTGCATTATATGCATGAAGATTCAGAAAAGCTTGCCGCTTCCGATTTAAATGAATTGATGCGATGCTGGGAAAATATTCACAGGCTGTGGCAAGCCGAAGCGCACATAAGATCAGTACTATTCAGGGAAGAAACCAGATGGCCCGGATATTACATCAGAACTGATTTTCCTGAAATAAAGAAGGAGTGGAAATGCTTTTGTAATTGCAGATGGGACCTGGAAAAGCAAAAATGGGAAATGATGAAGAAAGAGATAGTCGAGCTAACATGACTTTTTATAACGCTGCATAAATAATATAAAGAAGTTTATGGCAGATAAACCAATACTTGTTATAGGAGGTGGAATTAGCGGAATGACAGCTGCCATTGAAATTGCAGAGGTGGGCAGGAAAGTAATATTAATAGAAAAACTGCCATACCTTGGAGGTAATGTTGTAAGGATGAATAATTACTTTCCAAAATTATGTCCCCCCGCCTGCGGACTTGAGATAAACTTTAGAAGAATTAAGCAAAACAGGAATGTCACGGTATATACCTCAACCATAGTCAATAGCATATCGGGGATCAAGGGTGATTTTACTGTCCGTGCCAGGAGTGAGCCTGCCTATATAAACTCTAACTGTACAGCCTGCGGTGAATGTACTGAAGTATGTCCCGAAGAAAGGCCAAATGAGTTTAATTACAATTTTGACAGAACAAAGGCAATATACATTCCACACGAAATGGCTTATCCCTTTAAGTTTAATATTGATGATAAATATTGCAGGAAAGAAGCATGTAAAATGTGTGTGAACGTGTGTAAATATAATGCTATTGAACTGGCGGCTGAAGAAAAGGTTTTTACACTTCATGCCTCATCCATAATTCTGGCGACGGGATGGACCCCATATGATGTACAAAATGTGGAAAATCTGCATTTTGATGAATATGAAAATATAGTTAATAATGTGGAACTGGAGAGGTTGCTGGCAGAAAACGGACCGGGTAAAGGCAGGTTACTGAGACCATCTGACAGGAAAGTGCCGAAATCAGTAGCATTTGTCCAGTGTGCCGGCTCACGTGATGAGAATCACCTGTTGTATTGTTCGGCAGTATGCTGCTCAGCATCACTAAAACATGCACTTACAATTTCGGGCAAACATCCTGAAACAGACATTAATATTTTTTATATAGATATCAGGGTAAGCGGCAGAAATGAAGATTTCCTTTCTAAAGTGGAAACATATAAAAATATAGAACTTATAAAAGGTAAAGCAGCTAAAATAGAAGAAAATAAGAGTTCAAAAAATTTAATAGTCGAGGCAGAAGATATCTTATCGGGAAGAAAGATAAAAAAGGAATTTGAGCTTGTTGTCCTGGCGGGCGGCATTAAACCCTCCGATAGTCCGGTGCCGGGCAGCATGAAGGATAATTACGGATTTATAATACAGGAATCCTTACCCGGCGGGATATTTGCTGCGGCATGCTCAAAAAGGCCTATGGATGTGAGTTCATCATTGAAGGATGCAACAGGAGCTGCCCTTAAAGCACTTCAATGAATTGTAAATTATATGTAAATTGGATATAAAACTGGGACTATATATTTGTGAAGGCTGTCAAATAAGTGATAACCTTGATGTACAAGCCCTGGCGGATTTAGCTAAAAATGAATATAATATAGGTATATGCAGGAAACATTCTGCCCTTTGCTCCGGTGAAGGTGTAAAAGTAATAAATAAAGATATAGAAAAGGAGAGCCTTCAGGGAGTTATTATTGCTGCATGCTCCCCAAGGTACAATACATCAGTATTTAATTTTCCGCGTGAAATTATAAATGAAAGGGTAAACCTGAGGGAACAGGTAGCATGGATAGGTAAGACAAATCGCGAAGATATACAAATGCTTGCAGAGGATTATATCCGTATGGGCATCGTCAGAGCCTCAAATATATGCATGCAGCAGCCCCATGTAATGGATAAACAAAGCCGCGATATTATGGTTATTGGCGGAGGTATAACAGGCATTACTGCTGCCGTGGAAGGAGCAAGAGCAGGTTATAATATGATACTGGTTGAGAAGGAACAGAACCTCGGGGGCTGGTCAAACAAACTTTATAAGCAACTCCCATCCAGATATCCATATATACATTGTGAAGACCCTGCCGTCGCCGGGAAAATAAATGAGATTAAAAAATTTAAAAATATAAAAGTAATAACATCTGCAAGGATAATAGAAATATCGGGTCAGCCTGGCAGGTTCGAAGTCACTGTCTCTGCCCTAAACAAAGAACATCACCTTGCCGTAGCTTCAATCATCGCAGCTTTAGGCTGGCATCCTTATGATGCAAATAAATTAACTGAATATGGCTATGGTAAATTTGATGATGTTATTACGAATGTCGAGCTTGAAGAGATGGCGAAAGCAGAGAACATAATAAAACCTTCAGATAAGAAAATGCCCGAAAGTGTTCTCTTTATACAATGCGCAGGCTCAAGAAGCAAAGAACATCTCCCTTACTGTTCATCCTATTGTTGCGGCACAACACTAAAGCAGGCCAAATACATCAGGGATAGCAACCAAGACTCATCAGTTTTCATAATATATAAAGATATCAGAACACCCGGCCATTATGAGAATTTTTATAAAGAAGTTCAAAAGGATGAACATATATTCATGACCAAGGGAGTAGTTAACAGGATTAGCAAAAAGAACAATAAATTAATAGTACAGGTCCATAATACCCTTATAGGTGAAGATATTAACGTGGCAGTTGATTTGGTAGTCCTTGCTACAGGTATGACTCCGGCAAATAGTGAGGAATTAAATTTAAAATACCGGCTGGGCAGGGGGTTGCCGGAAATAAAGTATAATTTCCCCGATTCTCATTTTATTTGCTTTCCCTATGAGACAAGACGAACCGGCATATATGCAGCAGGATCCTTCCGTGCCCCTATGGATATTGTTGGATGTATGGAAGATGCAATGGGGGCAGCATTAAAAGCTATACAATGCCTTGAAGCCGGCACAAGGGGTGAAGCAGTACATCCCCGGTCGGGTGACCGGTCCTATCCGGAGTTATACATGGACAGGTGCACAGACTGCAAGCGATGCACTGAAGAATGTCCATTTGGTGCCTATGATGAGGATGACAGGGGTGCACCACTTTTGAATATCAACAGGTGCCGGCGCTGTGCCATATGCCTGGGATCATGTCCTGAAAGGGTCATAAATTTCAATGACTATTCAATTAATATTGTTTCCGCGATGATTAAATCAGTTCATATACCGGCAGAATCCACAGAAAAACCGCGGATATTAACTTTTGTTTGCGAGAATGATGCTTATCCTGCATTTGATATGGCTGGCCATAACCGGTTAAAATATAGTGCTTTCATAAGAATAATACCAGTAAGATGCCTGGGCTCAATAAATACGGTATGGATATATGATGCCCTGGCATCAGGCTTTGATGGTATACTCCTTATAGGATGTAAACCCGGAGATAATTACCAGTGCCACTATATGCAGGGAAGCGAGCTTGCTGACACCAGGGCGGGATATTTGCAGAAAACGCTCTCAGGAATGATGATTGAGCCGGAAAGGATAAGAACTGAATTTATTGAGATTAATGATTATTATAAAATACCGGGGATAGTAGACAGCTATGTTAAAGCTGTGAAAAAAATGGGACCAAATCCTTTTAAAGATCTGTAATTCATAATACCGGCATTAAGCGGCCATCTTATAAAATAAATTATTTAATTTTAGATCCACAGTTTGACATATAAAATATTAGTGGATAAAATATCAGTAAAAATTTGAATTATGATAGTTACTTTTATTCATGTATGGGTTAAAGAAAATCATATTGAGGATTTTATTAAAGCCTCTGTGGATAATCACAATGAATCGGTTAAAGAACCGGGTAATCTGAGGTTTGACTTGCTGCAGGATGCCGCTGATAATTCCAAGTTTGTTCTTTATGAAGCATATGCGTCAGAAGAAGCTGCCGCTGCCCATAAAAACACACCCCATTACCTGAAATGGCGTGAGACTGTGGCTGACTGGATGGCAAAACCGCGCGAAGGGATAAAGCATAATATATTATGTCCTCTGGATACAGCAAGATGGTAAATTCGTTTAAATTCTCCGGCATACCTCAGATAGTATTCGGACCCGACTCCATTGCTGAACTGCCGTCAGTCATTAAAAAGTTCGGCACGTCAGCTTTAATTATTACAGGTGCTTCATCTTTTGCCAAAAAGGGACAGACACTTATGGCAAAGCTTGAAAGTGAAGGCCTCACGATATACAGGTCAGGGATAGAGGGAGAACCTTCCCCTGGTAATATTGATGCAATAACCGAAAAATATTTCAATAAAGATATTAATGTTATTGTAGCTATAGGAGGAGGCAGTGCTATAGATACCGGCAAAGCTGTATCTGCAATGATATTGTCAGGGGAGAAGGTCAAAGATTATCTCGAAGGGGTTGGAAATAAAATATATAAAGGATCAAAGTTACCTTTTATTGCTGTACCGACAACTTCAGGTACGGGAAGCGAAGCAACGAATAACGCTGTAATATCAGAAATCGGAGAGAGAGGATTTAAAAAATCCTTGCGTCATGCCAATTTTGTCCCTGATTATGCAATAGTTGATCCTGAACTTACATTAAGCTGTAATCCTGAAATTACAGCTTCCAGTGGTATGGACGCCTTTTCCCAGCTTTTGGAATCATATTTGTCCGTTAAAGCCAGTTTATTTACGGATTCACTTGCGGTTGAAGCTTTGAAATGTATAAGCATATGTTTGTCTGAGGCTTATAAAGACGGTAATGACCTGAAGGCAAGAACGGGCATGGCATATGCCGCAATGATATCGGGAATTACACTTTCAAATGCGGGACTGGGACTTGTACATGGCTTTGCCTCAGCATTGGGCGGGTTTATCAACATACCTCATGGTATAGTCTGCGGAACATTAATGGGTGCAGCAAATAGAAGAAATGTTGAAATGCTTTGTGACGGAGATAGAAGCAATGTTGCTTTTACAAAGTATGTCAGTGCCGGTAAGATTTTTGTCAGGGATAATAATAAGAGTGACGAATATTATGTAAGGACATTCATTGACCATATTGATGATTTAATAGCGATAATGAAGCTGCCACGGCTCGGAAAATTCGGACTCGAGGCCGGACAAATTGATAAAATAATTGATTTCACGAGCCTTAAAGACAATCCGGTTTCACTTGATAAATCAGACATGCGCAATATTATTTTAAGCAGAATATAAAAATTGATGGCAGCATAATAATATTATATATTTCTTTCATTAAATGAACTAAATTTGCATGTCAAGCGTTAATTGAATGTATAGTAATTTAAATTTTAAAAATGCCAAGAAAGCTGATATTAATATTTATTATTACTGCAGTAGGGTGCTCGTCAGCTATTTCACAAAAAGAAATTGGAATAAGGGGGGGCATAAATTTCAATTTGCCTAAGGCCTTTAAATTTTCACAGCCAGGGTATAATTACGAACTTACAATTCAAAATACCTTAAATACCGGATTTCACTTCGGCCTTGTCTCGCAAATTAAACTGTTAGGTATTTTAATGCAGCCCGAGATATTAATCACTTCTGTAAATAATAACCTGGAATATGAGGAGGTAACAACCGGGGAGATTCATTTAATTAAACAGGGATTTAACAGGCTTGATATGCCGGTTCTCGCACTGCTCAAGGTAAAAGCCTTTAAACTGGAGTTAGGTCCGGTTGGCAGTATTTTATTAAAAGATAAATCAATATTATTTGATGAAACCGGTTACGAGCAAAAGTATAAAAAAGCATCACTGGGGTACCAGGCAGGATTAGGATTTGAAGTTTCAAAGTTAATTTTTGATGTTAAATATGAGGGCAGTCTGAGTAAGTTTGGTAATGGACTGGAGATAGGGGAGAACATATTTAACTATAATCCGAGATCGAATCAATTCATTATAAGTATGGGTGTATTTTTTTAATCTATGTGCTATACAATAGAAATAAATCTTACAAGGGAGCAGATAGAAAAAAGGTTTCAGGCAAAGTTCAAAAACGGCTCCGATTTTGAACCTAAAAAAAGGGTTTCAGCTTTCAC
>CAZOLY010000147.1:0-8348 GCA_964580815.1 uncultured Bacteroidales bacterium | reverse complement strand
TGCGCTTTGGTGCATTTCTTCATTTTGGTATAAGGACATTTACCGGTGGCAGCTGGGGCGAGGCTAACCAGGATGTAAGTGCTTTTAATCCGGATAGCCTGGACTGTAACCAGTGGGCGGAGGCTATGGCAGCTGCAGGTATGACATTCGGAATCCTTACTACAAAGCATCATGATGGATTTTGCCTGTGGGACAGTGAATATACAGAAAACGACGTGGCCAGCAGTCCCTGGAAAGGTGGTGAAGGTGACGTAATCCGGGAATATGTGGATGCTTTCAGGGCAAACGGACTTGAACCCTGCCTGTATTACTCTGTCTGGGACAATACCGCGGGCATAGGTAACGGGACAATTACAGGCGATGATATGGATGTAATCAAAGGACAGCTGACGGAAATACTTTCAAACTATGGTGAGATAAAATTATTGTTTATCGACGGGTGGTCATGGAAGATGGGCCATAAAAGCGTTCCGTACGATGAAATACATACCCTGGTAAAGGAGCTTCAGCCCAATTGTTTATTAATAGATAATACTCATTTGCCGTGTCTGTATGATAATGATATGATACATTATGAAGCAGGGGGCGAATATCCCGAAGACAACACACTGCCAGCCCTTTTCAGCCTGCTTATTAATACAAACGGGGGAAACGGATGGTTCTGGGATAGTGATATACCAACGGCAAACCTGATGAGTGTTAATCAGATAGTAAATAATACACTGAATGTACTGGAGCCCCAGTGGGTAACTTTTGTGTTAAATACACCACCCAATAACAAGGGTCTGCTGGATAATAACATAGTAGGCCGCTTAAAACAGGTTGGAGAAGCATGGGCTGCAGATACCGGGAGAGAGCCGCTTCCGAAGCAACAGCCACAGATTATTGAGCCTGTAACACCTGCATCTGCCAGTTCTACCAGTGGAAATGCAAATTATGCAATTGATGGCCTAAATGACAGATTTTATTATAGCGTATGGCAGACCGGCAGTCCGCTTCCTCATTCAATAACTATTGATCTTGGAGAAGAGTACGGGGATGTGAGTACGCTCTCGTATGTTCCCAAATACGTACCCTATATAAATCCGCTCACAGAAGGAAGCATAAAAGATTTTAAAATATACACCAGTACCGATAATATTGATTACACTGAAGTATATTCAGGAAGGTGGAATGGCGATATTGACCTGAAGGTAGCAGTCTTTGAACCGGCAGCGGCCCGCTACATTAAACTTGAAGCACTGACTGCAGTGGACGGTTTCGCTGCAGCTACAGAAATAGCCATAGGCAGAGGAGATGTATATGAACCAAACAGTACGTTAATCAGCAATAAATCATACAATTCAGACATAATAATGTATAATTATCCTAATCCGGTATATGGGACCACAACTATTTCATACGAACTTGACCGGCATGGCAAGGTTAACTTAACGGTCTATGATTTATCAGGCAGAATTGTTGAAACACTGGTTAATAAACACCAGGCTGCAAACAGGTATTCTGTTGAATTCAATACCTCCTGCCTGACTGAAGGCCTTTATATATATAAATTAAAAATCAATGAAGCAACAGAAGCTGTTAACAAGATGGTAATTATGAGGCCGTAAACATCCCTATTCTTCAGGCGCTCTTTTCCTTATAAAAATAAACTCACCGCCCTCATCACCTGTATTATTTATTTCACCATACTGTGGTAAATTCGGACTGTTATTCATAACAGCTGTCCTGAAACTAGTAAACAGGCTTTCGGAGGATAGATAAATCTCCTGATTCTCCTTAAGCCTCTTGATAAGATACTCTATGAAAACACTCTTGTCAGGAACCTCTTCAAGAGTACCACTGGTCATTGCTTTGCGGCTTGGAAGACTGTATAGTTTTTCTATTGCTACTGCAGAGTTTGTAAAAGCTTTCCTTGTTTTAAATATTGAACCTGTAAAGCATGCATCAGCAATAAGCAAGGTATGATTGGAATTTATGCTGCTGATATAGTCACGCACGGTACTGTTTCTAAACCAGTTCGCAGTATTTGAATGCTTTGCGTCGGACGGAAGCCAGTAACCTATGCCCGAATTTTCATCAAGGTGGCCATGGCCGGCATAGAATATCAATAGATTATCCTTATTGGTGACTGTCTTGGCAAGTATGTCCAGTTCAATTATCATCTCTTCCCTTGTGGGATCAACAAGCATTTTCATGTTCTCCTTGTCAAAGGTATAGTAGGTTAGCAGCGTTTTATATAATTCCTCTGCATCTTCAATAGCATTGTCGAGATCATTTATGTCCGGATCCCGGTAATTTTCAATAGCTATTAATAAAGCATAATATTTTCCGCCTTTAAGAATCAAATCGGCAGCTACCGAATAATCGGTACAATAAATATTAACCTCCTTTTCTGTTATGCTGCCGTCATTATCAACAGCCATAACATAAATTACGTTGTCACCAGGTGCCAGATTAACGTTTGATTTATAAATATTATCCTTTAATGCGATAGCATCTTTTGAATTAATAGTAACCAGGTTTATGCCACTTTCATCAGTTACTTCCACTGTTACTTCTAAATCAGACTTCTTGCTTAATGCCTTATTTTCGGCGTCCGGCAAAGGATAGATGAATTTAACTGACGGGGGAGCAATTATTTTTTTGGCATAATTGACAATAAACTCCTTATTTGTAATACCGCCCTCATTGTCAAGGGCCACTATTGAAATTGTGTTGTCACCTGGCACCAGCCCAACTTTCGATCTGAAAATGCCAGATGAAACTGCAGTTGCTTCAACTGAATTAATGGTCACTGAACTTATTCCGCTCTCATCTGTGGCTTTTATGGCTACATCTATATCGCTGTCTTCGCTTTTCACTTTCTCTCCTTCTTCAAATATGGGTAGAATCAACTCAACAGCCGGAGGGATAACAATCTTCCTGGCAAAAAGACTGCGATCAATACTGTAATTAACTGTAAGTGTCTTTGGCTGTGCAAGCAGAAAATCCTCCTTTTTATCATAATCGGCAATCTTGCTTTTATCCAGGAAACGAAAACCCAGCAATATATCCAGGGTATCTATTTTTATATTATCATCTACTTTAAATTTAAGATCAGCAGATTCATTAAAACAAATAAAATCCTTATCCCTGAAAACATCATATTTCACATAATCGTAGTGACTTATCCTGAGATTATTCTTATCAAGAATAATTAAGGAAGAATTATCTGTCACAGGTTTAAGGTTCTCATCAACCCATTGCACCGACAGGTGTATAGAAATAGTATCTTCTTTCTGTAACCCTTTGTTTACTGTAACAATGCCATACTTGCCATTTGAGGTGCCTAAAATCTGTTGCTGCTCCTGTGCGCAGAGGATACAGCCAGCAACCAGCATGGCACCAACAACTGCCAGCTTAAATAAAAAATTACCGGGATTTTTCATGGCTATAAATTTTATAATTCAAATATAAGTGAAATATTTATACCAACGGCTTCAGTATTTGTTTTGCCGGGCACGCCTACTGTGCTTATATAATCATCGCGGTGTTTGGCAATGTCATACTTCAGATCATTGATACCATAGATTATCATAGGTCCGGCATTTATACTTAGTGATCGGTACAATTTTACCTGGAAACCGAATGACAGGTATCCTGATAAATTATAAGAGTTTAAGTCCCATGTATCTTCGCTATTGAGGTTTTCAGTAGTCAGATCATAATCCTCCAGATCATATAATATTACGTGATATGCAGGATAATAGCCCCTGTGGGTTGAGGTACCGCTGATTTTATATTTGCCTATAAAAAGATATGACAGCTGGCACCCCGCGTTAATATATAATCCTAAAGATTCTTTGGTTATTAATTTAATATAGCTTATACCCAGGGACAGATCAAAGTAGGTCAGTGAATTACTTTCTTCGACATCAGCCTGTATATACCTGTAATAAACATCATTATCCTTATCTGCCAAAAAGGTGGTGTTTGATTCATTATTATAATTTTGAAGCCTGAGATCTGTCCTGTAGTTTGTAAGTGATAATCCCGCATAAACACCTAACGACTTGCCGGGAAATAAAGTCATTCCAAGTCCGGCGTTATACCCCGGTTTCGGACTTGCAGTCCAGTATTCATCATCATATATATCCTTATTGTAGATCCGTGTATATAAAGGATTGATATATACACTAAGATATTTACCGAGTTTCTCTTCCTTTTCCTTTACCACTACCATAGGTTCTTCAGGAGTTTCAGCTACCGGCCTTTCTTTCTGGATGCCCGTGATTTTAAAATCCGTAAAAGCCTTTCCTTTTTTCCTGAATTCAATAATAAAGTACAGATCACTGGTATTATTAATAATTCTATTTGATTTATATAATCCCATAACCTGCTTTTCCAGTAATAAACTTACTGTATAACCATTCTTTGAATCCGGAATCGGCTCTGCTTCACTCATCAGCGAAGCATCCCATGACAACCTGATAGCCAGTCCAGCCTCATACCATGACTGGATCTTATAATTGTATTCAGAGACATTTATCTTCTTATCCATCAAATTCTCAGGATCAATATCATTATAAATATATACATCAACTGTACCTTTGAACAGATTATTGATATTATTGATGTAGTCATCCGATATCTTTACCCCGTCTTTACTTAATCCGCCGTATTTCTGGTAATTTGTAAGCAGTTCATCAATTTTTGAAGCTATAAGGCTTCTCTCTTCATCTGAAAATTCCTGGGCAAAGAGTGAAACTGATATTAACAGTTTCAGGGTGACAATACAAATGAATCTATGTTTCATCATATTTTGTGATTCTTTAAATACTGTTAAATATATTTATGGATTAAGGACACAATATTTTCAGAATAATTATTTTCGTTTTTTTAATTGATCAGTAATCTCCTGTAATATGTTATATTATTAAATATAATATCCATTATATAGACCCCTTTGGGAATATCTGCAATACTTATTTCTTGAGAAACAGCCCCGGCATTTATATCAATAATAAGGCTCTTTATGATTGTCCCTGTATAATCCCTTATATTTATGATTGCCCTGCCGGATTCTTCACTGATCATTGAAAGAGTAAAATTGCCGGTATTAGGTACCGGGTAAACCTCAATAAGCGGTTCGCCGGACTTCAGGGTAGCTGATTTGGCTGTAAAATTAAAGGGATCGGATCTTGTTTTGCACTGATTTCCATGATATGAATCGACATAATAATTTCCGCTCAGGTGCTCATTAATCCGGCAAAACTGATTTGTTTCACCGCTTAACAGCTGATCTTCATAATACCAGCTATAGGAATACATGCCTGAATCAAGGCATATTAATAAATTTTTCCCTTTGAGCCTGATCTCGGGAACAGGTAAATTAACTGCCGATTCAGTGCTAAATGACACAAGGCCACAGTCATCCATATTATACCAGCTTTCATCTATTGCTCCTGTATTTTGCCACAAAGCCCTTTTTCGAGCTTCATCTCCGGCATCACGGTCAACAACTGTTACATCAAAACCAATCATATCTATATAATGGGGATTCAGGGGAGTGCCGTTTTCATCCCTGAAATCTTCTATATTTATAGCATACTCATAAACATAATCCGGATCATCAACTCTATAGGCTACAGTTGCATAAACATCATTGTTTTGACCGGTCATCTGGTAGCCGGTCTCTTTATACGTATACAATTCATCATAAAACCAGGGAGCTATCTGGTAATGCCCTGCCTTGTTTTCAGGTCCGCCTTCGTCTTTTAACTCATTATTTACATCAAAATAAATTTCGGGTTTGTCAGACATCCATTGATTATCATCTGATTCCCACATTGGGTAAAAATCATCATCATCAACTTCAATAAGGATAAAAATAGATGTGTCATTCCATGCTGCCTGCCAGGTAGCCTTGTTAAGTGTTGGTTGTTCCGCCCAGTGTGATTTACTAACATTATGTACCTCAACATTCTCCCAGACAAAATCTTTAGTGCCGTCGATAACAGGGGCACAGCCATCCGGGAATTTATTAAAAGTGGCATCAGCGCGTCCGACCTTTTCATTGCTAAATAATACTTTTCCGGAGGTATTCATATTATCCCATGAATATCCGTCTGTTGTATTTTTCCATACGGCAATTTTTCTTCCTTCACCGTCATTATCGCGGTCAATAATACCTAAATCAAATCCAATAACAGGTCCTGCTGAGGGATTAAGTGGATTACTGTTTTTATCCAAAAGATCGCTGATTTCAATAGCATACTCAAATACATATTCGGGATTCCTGACATAATAACCATAGCTTATATTAACCAAAACGGCGTGACCACCACTATAACCATTAAGAATACTGGCACTGACCTGATATTCATTTTCGTGAAAGTAAGGTGCTATCTGGTAATGCCCTTCAGTATTTACGGGTCCGCCCCCGTCATCCAGAATATCGTTTACATCAAAATAGACTTCTACCCTGTCCGACATCCATTCATCTTCCCCAGTTACCCATGCCGGATAAAATTCATCATCCTGAACAGAAACAATAACGAATATGTAATTATCGTTCCATGCTGCCCTCCAGCTTACCATACCCAGGGACGGCACTCCCCCTCCGTCATCAGTATATACATCATTTTCAACGTATAATTCAACGAAATGTGCATCAACATATGACCATAAAGGATCTATAAAGCCGTCAATAACAGGCTCCACACCATCGGGAAATTTATAGAATATGGCATCCTGTGCCGTTGTTATTCCGGTAATCACGAATACAAAACAAAGAGAAGCCAATATGCAGGATAATCTGTTCATTAACAGATTTATAAAAATATTACATGCTAAAAATAAGAAAAAATACCGTTTTGCATCAATTTAAAGCAATTATTATTATATCAATCGATTAATCCCTTTTTATAATATACTTTGTCATGGAATATTATTTCTACCAAGTATATCCCTTTGGATATATTATCCAGATCAATTTCTTCATATAAATATCCTGAATTTTTGTCCATAAGGAGACTTTTAATAATCTGCCCTGAAAAATCCCTGATATTGATTATTATCCTGCCGGATTGATCGCTTATTATATTAAGTGTGAAATTACCTGTATTTGGTACCGGGTAAATTTCAATAAAAGGTTCACCGGATTTCAGGGTACCTGATTTTGATGTAAAGTTGAAGGGATCTGACCTTGTTTTACACTGATTCTCGTAGCCTGTCTGAACATAATAATTACCGGAATAGTTGCGATCGACCTGGAAAAATTGTTTTGTTTCACCGGTTATTAATTCATCATTATAATACCACTGGTATGAATACAAACCTGAATCAACACATATTAATATATCTTCACCTTTAAGCCTGATTTCAGGTTTTTCCGGCCCGTTGTGGACTGTCACAGTTAAAGATGCGCTCCCGGTTGTTTTGCCGTTGCTAATATTTACGGTATACAAAGTTGTAACGTCGGGAGATACAACAGGATTGCTAACATTAGAAGAAAATCCGGCCGGCGCTGATTTCCAGGAGTAAGTTAAGGATGCTGCGCCACAGCTTGTATTTACAGCCTGCAGCTGCAGGCCTTCACCCCTGCATATTGCATACTTTTCGGCTGAAATACTCGCCGAAATATCAGCTGCTACCTCGTTTGTACTAAATGTCACAATACCCGCATCATCCATATTATTCCAGTTCTCATCCACAGCCCCTATATTTTTCCAGACAGCTCTTCTTCTGCCGTTATCACCTGCATCACGGTCGGCAACACATACGTCAAAACCTATCATGTCCATTGTATAAGGATTCAGTGAAGTTCCGTTCTCATCCCTGAGATCTTCCATATTTATTGCATACTCATAGATATAATCAGGGTCATTAACATTATAAGCTATGGTTGAATATACATCATGGCCCTCCTGTCCACTAAACTGATACCCGGTTTCCATATACTGGTACGAATTATTATAAAACCAGGGGGCTATCTGGTAATGTCCCGGTTTGTATACCGGACCACCTGCATCTTTCAACTCATCGTTAACATCAAAGTAAATTTCGGGTTTGTCAGATAGCCATTGAAGATCATCTGACTCCCATGTAGGGTAAAAATCATCATCGTCAATTGTAAGAAGGATAAAAATGGATGTATCATTCCACGCTGCCTGCCAGGTTGCCAGGTTAAGTGTTGGTTCTTCTGTCCTGTAGGTTCTGTCAATGTGATGTGTTTCAACATTTTTCCATAGAGGATCAACGGTACCGTCAATGACCGGTGCGCATCCGTCCGGAAATTTGTAAAAGGTAGCATCAGGGCTACCTACAGTTGCACTGCTAAATGCCACTTCGCCACAATCATCCAT